>JASDVE010000174.1:0-5000 GCA_041891195.1 Myxococcota bacterium
GAGATGCATGTTGAAGGCTAATTATTGCCGCCGGAATCCGATCCCCAAGGAGACCCGATGAACCCACTCCCGTCCCGGCATGGGCCAAACACAGGCCCGCGGTGTAGTCCGCTCCGCGACACGCTTTGGCGTGCGAAGGCACTCTTGGGTTCTGAATCCGGTGGCGGAGAAAACGCGACGCATAGAATGGGCTTCGTTCTTCGCGCGCGTCGAATTTCCACCATCGGCCTTCTGCTGATTGCCTGCTTTGCTGCGGGACTTCAGGCAAACGAAGCCGAGAAGGTTTACCGCACCGGCGAAATCGGAGCTTACGCCCCGGTGCCGATTAATTCTCTTCCGGTCTACCGTTCCGACGATTCGGCTTCGCAAGCAAGCGCGCCTGTGTCGGAACCGCACGCCGCACCCGCCCGAGCCATCCAAGAGACCGCGGAGCTTCAGGACCAGTCTGAATCCGAGCAAGACCCAGCTCCGTCGTCTGCAAGTTCTCTCGGCTCACGCATCATTCGCGGCAAGCTCGCTCGCGGTCAATCTGTTTCGAGCGTTCTGCGTGGCAACAATGTGTCGGCCCAGATGGTGCGGAAGATCGACCAAGGGATCCGCTCCAAGTTCGACTTCCGCAAAGCGCAGCCCGGGGACAGCTTTCGCATGAGCCTCGACGAAAACGGTGAACTCATCAGCTTCCGCTACCGACCGTCGCCCGACGAAATTGTGGTGCTCAGGCAATCGATGGACGGTTACACGGTCGAACGCGAAGCCATCCCGCTGCAGTCAAAGCTCGAGCGCATGCACGGTACCGTAGAAAGCTCCCTCTATAAGAGCATACGTGGGATGGGGCACGACCCGGTTCTCGCGAGCGCGTTCGCGGATATCTTCGCCTGGGACATCGACTTCACCCGCCAACTCAAGGCCGGCGATGGCTTTACGATTTTGTACGAAAAACTCTACTTAGAAGATGAGGGCGAAGAAGTCTACGTGCGCCCCGGTCGCATTCTTGCGGCGAAGTTCGACGGTTCTGTGGGCGAGCACACCGCCGTGTACTTCGAAGAAAAAGACGGCATCGGACACTACTTTCGCCCCGACGGTGGAACCCTCCAACAGGAATATCTCGTGGCTCCGCTGAAGTACAGCCGCGTGAGTTCGAAGTACAGCGCCGCACGCAACCACCCGATCCTCAAGGTGGTGCGTCCGCATCACGGCATCGACTACGCGGCGCGCACCGGCACGCCGCTCTGGAGCGTTGCGGACGGCGAGGTGATCTTTCGCGGTATGAACGGAGGCTTTGGCAACCTGGTCAAGATCCGACATGCCGGTGGTTATGTCTCCTATTACGCCCATATGTCCGGCTTTAGTACCGGCCTGACGGTGGGTCAAAAAGTAAGGCAGCAGCAGATCATTGGTTACGTCGGCCAAACAGGCCTCGCGACCGGACCGCACGTTTGCTTCCGGGTGACGAAGCACGGCAAGTACGTAAATCCCGCTTCGCTCAATCACAACAAGCCGATCAACCGCTCGGTCGCCGATGCGTCCTGGTCGGACTTTGAATTGGTCCGCGACCAGTTGCTCGCCGACTTGCGAGAAGGTCGTCCCTCCGAATTTGCGGGCAACGCGCTCTAGCGTCTATTTTTCCTTAGCCCGCCGCAGGCGCTTCAAGCCCGCCGCGGGCGCTTCTAAGCCCGTCGTAGGTGCTTCTATAAGGCCCCCCTGCCGCAGGCGCTTCTATAAGCCCGCCGCAGGCGCTTCTCATCAAGAGCCGGTAAAACATAGGTAGGCGGCTTTCTACAAACCCAGTCACGGGTGTCTCGCAAGTCCACAGCAGGCGTCCACCCAAGCCAACACTTGATGTTGGCACCCATGGAGTCCGTTCTTGTCTCTATCTGATGAACTCGCGCAGGTCGGTATACGTCTCGCAGCCCGCGAAAGTGAGATTGCGAGCCGCCTAGGCGAAATCCGCGCTCGTGCGAATCAGATCCACGGCAAGGTGAGCGTCGGGCTAGAAGGTTTCCATCGCGCAGCGCGCGACGCTGGCGCACCTCACCTCGAAGTCGTTCTTTCGGACCCGCGTACCGATGACAAACATCTGCATTCGGTGCAGTTCGACGTGACGCGCGGTCGTCATCAAGTGATCGTCACGGTAAAGAGCAAGGGCGCTATCACCCTCGTCGGTCCGTTCAAACAGGGCAAGGACGAAGGCCCTTGTAAACGAATCGATCTCGACGATGACGCGGGGATCGACGCGGGCTTGGCCGCTGTACTGGCCGAGTTTTTGGAAAGCGCCTTTACACCCTGACGCGCGCGACCCACCCATAACGCGGACCCTGTCCCGTACGTTTCCTCGTCCGTTGCGCGTCGGCGGAACTACCGTTGTTCTCGGGGCGAAGGGCGCATCCGATGGGGTTCGATATGCTGAGCCGCGGTTTATTCCAAGCCGATTTCAGTTCAGCGCCAAGGGAGTTCTCAGGTGCAAGAATCTAGCCTCCCCATTGAGGGCAACGGCGATCTCGTTGAGTACTTTGTGGACGCCGAAACGCCGGTCGAAGACTGGAAGGTCGGAACCGAGCACGAGAAGATCGGCATCTATGCCGACACTCATGCGCGTGTCACCTATGACGGCCCGTGCGGGATCGGGGCACTGCTTGAGCGCGTTGCTGTGGTCGATGGTTGGGAGCGCGTGCTTGAGGGCCCAAATCTCATCGCGCTAAAGAAAGGCGGCGCGAGCATTACCCTCGAACCTGGCGGTCAGCTCGAACTGTCCGGCGCCCCACTTCGGGACACGCGAGAAACCTGCGCCGAGTTCAACGATCACGTCAAATTGCTGCAAAGCATTTCGGACGACATGGGAATCCTGTGGCTCGGCATTGGGCACGACCCCATTCACCACGTCGACCAGACGCCCAAGATGCCGAAGGCGCGCTACGACATCATGCGCGGTTATCTGCCGACGCGCGGTGACTTGTCGCTTCACATGATGCATTCGACCGCGACCGTTCAAGCCAACTACGACTTCTCGAGCGAAGCCGACATGGCGAGCAAGATGCGCGCCGCGATGGCGTGCACCACACCGTTGTCCGCCTTGTTTGCGAACGGCCCAATCGCCCAAGGCAAAGAGAATGGTTTCGTCTCAAGACGTCTTCACATTTGGCGCGATACGGATCCGGACCGCTGCGGCATCTTGGAATTCGTCTTTGAGCCGGACTTCGGCTATCGCGACTACATCGAGTGGGCGCTCGACATTCCTATGTTCTTCATTGTGCGCGATCACCAGTATTTGCCTGCGACGCGCCTCACGTTCCGCAATTTTATGCAGAACGGAATGGACGGCCATCGCGCGACGATCGGAGACTGGGACACGCACCTCACGACTCTCTTCCCCGAAATTCGTCTCAAGCGGATCGTCGAAGTTCGTGGCACAGACGCGGTGTCGCGCGAAATGATCTGTGCGCTTCCGGCACTCTGGAAGGGCATTCTCTACGACGCAGGAGCACGGGATGCGGTTTGGTCCCTGGTCGGGGGGGCCAGCGCTCACGACCGAGACGACGGGTTGGTGGACGTCGCCCGCCGTGGCCTTGCCGCCGACTTCGCGGGACGCCCGGTTCTTGAGCTGGCGCGCGAACTGGTTGCGATTTCTGAGGCAGGACTCGCCGCCATGATTGCGCGCGGTGAAGCAGACGTCAGCGAGACAGGTTTTCTCGACCCGCTCCACGCGGTAATCGAGCGGGGTTTGAGCCCTGGTGAGCAAACCCTCGAAAGTTGGCGGGGCGAATGGAACGGATCGATGGACCGCTTGATTGCGAGTGCCAAGTATTGATAGAGTTGGCTGGCCGGCCAAACTGAACGCGTCCGTTTTCGCTTGCAAATTGTGGTGATTACGGTCATCGGTGGAGTGGACGTAAAGCGTCCTGATGTCGATTGTCGAGCCCTCGTAGGTTTGGCTGCTCGCGTGGGCGAACCCGCGTCGGGGTCAAGCCAGCAAAGCGCGTTATCGTCTAATCGAATACAGCGAGCTTACGACGCTCGGAGGAAAGGTCGGCATGGGAGCCAGTTCGTTCAAGGTCAGCTTCAACCTCGACGAGGATGACGTCAGGTACTTTCGCAAGCTCTTTCGAAGTGCTCGCGCAAACGCCGCGACCACGGATGAAGGCGAAATCGTAAGCACTGCAGCAGCGCTCGTTACGTTGATGCGAACCAAGAAGAATACCCCGCGCTTTATCCTCGAAGCGGTCGGGTCCCTCGAAGACTTGGCGAAAATTATCACCGACGAAGACTACCGACCCCCAAAGGCAATCCGGGGCCAGGTGCTGGGTGCGTTGGCGTACTTCGCGAACCCCGATGATCTGATCCCCGACGAGACCCCGGTATTGGGTTTTCTCGACGACGCCATCATGATCAAGTTCGTCGAGGAAGAATTCAAACATGAACTCTGGGCGTTTCGGAAGTTTCGAAAATTTCGTGACGGCGCGGAACTCAAGCCGTGGACCAAGGTTGCGGGAGACCGGCTGCCCGGTCGCCTCGACGAGATGCGAAAGAAACTCCGAGCCGACGTCGTTGCCCGCAAAACAAAAGACGCGGCAAAGGGAAAGGCCGGCTTCTAGCCCAGCTCACCTATGACGGAACGCCCCGATCTACCGCGCTTGCTGGTTGTTGACGACGAGGATGCGATCCTCGAAACGATGTCGTTCACGTTTATGGACGACTATGAAGTCATCACGACCAACGACGCTCGCCGCGGGCTTGAGATCTTGACCGAGCAGCCATCGATCGCCGTGGTGCTCACCGACCAGCGCATGCCGCACATGACCGGCGTCGAATTTCTGCGCGAGGTCTATGAGCAGCATCCCGACACGGTGCGTATCATGCTCACAGGGTTCGCAGATTCAGACGCGACCATTCAGGCCATCAACGACGGTCATATCTACGCGTACCTCGATAAGCCTTGGGAGCCTGCAGAACTCAAGCAGACGGTCAAGAACGCGGCGAACCACTACGCGCTTACTGTTGAGAAC
>JASDVE010000175.1:0-5000 GCA_041891195.1 Myxococcota bacterium
CATCAACGTCAATGCGATGACGGGTACTTTTTTGGTGGCAAATGACGACGCGCGTCGGTGTTCTGACCTCGTCACGCGAAGGGGCGACGCAGGAATAGTAACTTTGCAGCGCGTCGAGTCGCTTCTGGACGTCCTAGAATCTTGCGCCGCAATCGCGGCTCAAGTCCAGGCTGACGGTGATTGCTCGGAGTTCATAAGTTCGCTCGAGTGAGCCAGGACCTCCCGTACCGCACTTACACCGTATTGGACCTGGGCTCTCAACGAGGCCACAGGTGTGTCGCGCGACGTTGGCCCCGGGATCGCGCAGGTCGTAAAGCAGTTCGCCAATTTTTGGCTCGGGCTACGGCAGGCGTTGGTTCGGCAGCGGGTGACGGTAGAGCTTGGCCGTATTTTCATGGGCGATCATCCGGGTTTCGTCGTCGGGGAGCGACCCCAGAACGTTTTTCATGACGTCTGGGGTGTCTGGCCAGGTGCCATCTCCGTGGGGATCGTCGGACTCGAATAAGATGTTTTCGACGCCAATGGTGTGTCGTGTCGATATTGTCGACGGATCGTCGATCATGCAGAACCAGGAATTGCGGCGTAGCACGTCGCTGGGAGAGTCCTTTTTGTCCGGCCAGCCGTCGCCATAACCCGAGCGCGCCATGATGTTGTTGACCCGGTCGATCAGCATCGCGACCCAGCCGATCCCCGCTTCGGACATGGCTATCTTGAACTCGGGCTTGAGCTCGGGGAACTTTACGGGCCACGGCCTCCACAGCCACTCGGCGTATGCCGACACCGCCATGGGGCCGAACAACGTGGCTCCGAGTTCGAGCATCGGTGCGCCGGGGGGCATTTTGGGGAAACCGGACGCGCTCACGTGGAGGTTCAGCACCGTCCCGGTTTCTGCACACGCGCGGACGATCCGGTCCTTGTGGGGCAAGTGCCATCCTTCGAAGAGCCAGCCGTTCCAGGCCTGCGTGCAGGCAAAGCCGAGCTCCTGATCTTTGGATTCGGAAAAGAGCTTGCCTCCGAAGCCCGTCACGCCCGACGGAAAGTTCACCGAAGCGTGAATGCCGCCGATGTCCATGGCTTTGATCCGTGCGTCGATGTCGTAGCACCCCGCACGAACTTCTGAATAGCGACACGGTTCAACGCGATGATCTTCTTTGGGCCGTCCCGCCATACACATGAACCCGACTTGGAAATAGGGTTGGTCTTCGAACATCCAGACTTCGTGGCCCTCTTCAGTCTCAACGACCTTTGGCGCCTAGTCTTGAAACTTTGCCGGCAGTCGCCCCTCAAAAGTGTGCTTTGGCTCGAGCAGGTGGTCGTCGACGAAAATCAGCTTGAAGTTGACTTTTCGGGGGTCGGGATCGGGCAGGAGCGGGTTGGTGACCGGACGCTTGATGCCGACCTTGACCATTTTGAGATCCTCCGCGGTTCGCGATGAAGTTTGCGACTCCAGAGGCTGAAAGTTGGCCGGGCTCGAAAATCCGTAGTGCTCGCATTCGGTACGCGTTTGGCTGAACTACCTGGAAGCAACGGCTCGCGCGGCCCTTCGACCGAAGAAGATGCCGTCGCCGAGCGAGAGACCACTGCAATAGCCGCCCACGGAAACTCCTGAAGTCGATCGACCCGCCGCGTACAACCCCGGGATGCAGTCGCCGACCGGGTCGAGCACCCGCGCGTCGGTATCTGTGCGCAGTCCCCCTAACGTGAACGCCGCGTAGAGCGCGTGTTCAGTCGTGCAGTCGAGCGCGCCGTACGGCGGGGTTTGCAGCGGCTTAATGTATTCGCGGTTCTTGTGAAAGACCGGATCTTCGCCTTTTTCGGCGTGGTGGTTGTACACCTGTATCGTGGCCTCAAGGCTGCCGGGGGGCAGCGCGAGTTCGTTCTCGAGTTCAGAGAAGGTTTCTCCGACCGCGGAAACCTTGTCCATATAGGTGGGCTTTTCGAAAATCTCGTCGTCGACGATCAACCAGGCCCGCCCATTGTTGTGCAGCAGCGCGTGTTCTCCGAGGCGACCGTAGTAGGTGTCTTCGGTCACAAAGCGTTGGCCCTGGGCGTTGATCATGACACCGCGCTTTAGGCCCCACGGCTGGGTGATGGGCAAGGAAATCGAAACGGCGCTCATGTTCAAGGTTGCAGCCCCAGCACTCACGCCGAGGTTGATCCCACTGCCATCGTCTCCTTCAGCTGCGACGCGCATTTTGCACCGCTTGGCGAGAGGAGCATGGTGTTCGAGCATTTCGTTGTTCAAGACGAACCCGCCAGTGGTGATGACGACGCCTTTGTTCGCGCGGATGTTTCGCTCTTCGCCGAAAACGGTGATGACGGCGCCAACCACTTCGCCGTCGGGCTCTTGGTAGAGCGCGGTACAGCGTGCGTTCATCACTTTGGTTGCAGGGCAAGCTTCGACTTCTTCGCACAACACCTTCATCAAAAGCGGTCCGCCTTGATGCTCGATTTGCGGCACGTGTCCGCGTGGCGCGGGGTTGGCGATTTCGCAATAAGGGTGGACTTGTTCGGGCCCGGACCAAACGAGTCCGTCGTCGGTGGGCGGCTCGCCGCTAACGCCGTGGTAGTAGGTTTGTTTGAACGGGACACCGTGGCCGGTGAGCCAGTCGTATTGCTCGACGCTGCCGTCGCAGTAAAGGCGAATCTTGGCTTCGTCGGGGTTTTCGCCGCACGAGGCCATCAAGAACTTGAACATTTCATCCGGGGTGTCTTCGAAACCGCACGCCTGCTGGAGGGGCGTTCCTCCGCCCATGTAGATCACGCCCCCGCTCATTGCGGACGTTCCCCCGCCGCCGCCGCCTCGCTCGACGATCATGGTGGAGAGGCCGAGCGCGGTCGCGTCGAGGGTCGCGGCTGCTCCGGCGACCCCCATCCCGACAACGAGGACGTCCACTTCGTCGTCCCAATGATGAACGGTTCGCGGGTCATGGTTAAGCGTGGTCATTGGGGAGTCTCCGGGGTTGTGCCGTGAGGCAGACGTGAAGTGAGATGGTGGGTGCCGCGCTCGGAGTTTGCAACCCAGAAGTTCGTTTCGCATGTGCGCCGGGCTCCGGTAGAACGAACGGTCTAGCGTGCGGCCATGCAGCGCGTTGAATTTGATCTGACACCAGAGCGACCCTATTCGCTTTTGCAAACCGTCGCGCGACTTGTTCGCTTTACGACCTTGGTCGACCGTATGACCGACGACGGTGAATACAGTCGCTGCCTTCACTTGAACAACGAACGCGCACTCATGCGCGTCAACCAAGTGGGCTCACCCTCGCGCGCGACACTGCGGGTGACATTGCACGGTGAGCATGTTCGCAACACAGGCGTTCGCGCACACGCGGAACGAATCGTTCGTCGTTCGTTGGGTGCCGGTTGCAAGCTGGCTCCGTTTTATCAGGGCTTCCGCAACGATCCACTGCTCGCCGACTCGGTTCGCGCTCACCACGGGATGGCGCTATGTGGTGGCACGACATTGTTCGAATCGATGGTGACCTCCATTCTTGCGCAGCAGGTGAATCTCAAATTCGCCTATTCAATTTATGACGAACTTACGCACCGCTACGGCGAAACGATCGAGGTTGAGGGGGAGAGCCGCGTCGCATTTCCTCGGCCGGCGCGTCTCGCACGGGTCCGCGAGTCGACGTTTCACAACATGAGACTGACGAAAGCGAAGTCAGGCACCATCGTTCGCATTGCAAAGGCCTTTGCGAAGGGTGAACTCGACGAAGACAAGCTCTGTGCAGTTCCCAACGAAGACGTGATCGAACAGCTCGTGGCCTACAAGGGGGTCGGACGGTGGACCGCGGAAACGAGCCTGATCCGCGGCCTCGGACGCTTGGACGTTTTTCCGGCTGGCGATTTGGGCGTCGTCAAAAGAATCGCCATCGACATGTTGGGGCGTAGTAAGGTCGCCAGTGAGGCCGAAATGCGCGACTTCTCGGAACGCTGGCGCCCGTACCGCAGTCTCGCGTTGATCTATGCCTACGCGGTTTTATACCGAGACTAGAACCCGCCACTGCGCTGTGCTGATGCTCAGTGATCGCGGCTCAAAATCAGTGCACTGGTTGGAACCGCCGTGCCCGCCGTCACCAATACGTTCTGCGCATCACTTACTTGGTTGACCGCGTGGCCGCGAACCTGACGCACCCCTTCGGCAATTCCGTTCATGCCGTGAATGTAGGCCTCGCCGAGTTGTCCACCGTTGGGGTTGACCGGTAAATCACCGCCCATCTCGATGTTGCCGTTCTGGATGAAGTCTTTGGCTTCGCCGCGCTTGCAGAAGCCAAACTCTTCGAGCTGGGGAAGGACCAGCGGGGTGAAGTGGTCGTAGATGACCGCGGTCTGGATGTCGCGTGCGCTCAGGCCCGTGTCGGCCCATAGCTGTCGGGCCACAATGCCCATTTCGGGAATCCCGGTGATGTCGTCCCGGTAGTAACTCTTCATCATTTGTTGGTCTTCGCCGCTGCCTTGTGCGGCCGAGGCGATGATGGCCGGGGGCTGGGCGAGGTCCCGCGCGCGTTCGGCCGTGGTGACGATGAAGGCTTGACCGCCATCGCTTTCCTGACAGCAGTCGAGCAGATGCAAGGGCTTCACGATGAAGCGACTGTTTTGGTGATCTTCGAGGGTAATTGGCTTTTGGTAAAAGAACGCTTCGGGGTTGGTCGCGGCGTGCTTGCGGTCGGCAACGGATACGCGGCCGAAGTCTTCACTCGTTGCGCCGTATTCGTGCATGTAGCGGCGGGCGAACATCGCGACCCACGAAGCGGGGGTCAACAGGCCAAATGGCGAGCTCCATCCGAATTCGACGTCAACCGGGCTCGGTGTCGCAGGACGGTCCTGGACGCCGATGCCGAAGCGGGTTTCCGACCGCTCGTTGAATGCACGAAATACGAGGCAGTAGTTGCAGGCGCCACTGTGCACCGCCATTGCGGCTTGGTGAATGGTGCCGCAGGCGGCGCCTCCGCTGTGGTGAATGCGACTGAAGTGTGTGAGTTCGCGGATGCCAAGGT
>JASDVE010000176.1:0-2931 GCA_041891195.1 Myxococcota bacterium
TGCGAGCACGTCGAAACGTTGCGGGATCATGAGCGAGTAAAACAATCGCGCGTTTCGGGTCGACGGAATCAAGTGCGCGTCCTAAGTCTTCTCCACCTTCGCCCGTGAGCAGCGCGCCGTGCGGGTCGTCAACGCCGACGAGTTCGAAGCCGTCGCCATCTTGTTCGATGGGCACAGATTCGTTGCGCAGTGGACGCCAACCAAATGACGCGACATGAGCGGTCCAGTCCTGAGCCCCGGAGTAGTAGTCATGGTTTCCGGTCACAAAAAAAACGCCATACGGCGCGTCGATCGCAGCGAACGGTGCCACTTCATCAATCAGATGCGACACGCGGCCATCGACCAAGTCTCCCGTGACTGCAACCAGGTCTGGCTCGAGGGCAGTGACGCGTTCGGCGATCAAGCGAGAAAAACGTCGATCGAGAATCGGGCCAATGTGAAT
Organism: Myxococcota bacterium; assembly: GCA_041891195.1. Lineage (GTDB taxonomy): Bacteria > Myxococcota_A > UBA9160 > UBA9160 > UBA4427 > DUBZ01. Next base: position 443 of record JASDVE010000176.1, read on the forward strand.
GTCCGAGATCTGCACGATTCGAAAACCGTTGAGGGCTTGTGGGAACTTCTTGAGTGCAATCTCGACACGCTTTATTGCAGGGGGCGCGAGGCCACCTCGCAGCGCGAACATTGAAGCCACGGTCGCCAATGTGACGATGACCAGTGCTCGTGCGCGCAAGAATAGAAGCGAATCCACCAGAGCGGCTTGGTCTGGGCCGACTGCGCGGAATATCGTTGTTGCGAGTTCTGTGGCCGCGGTGGATACCAATAGATAGAAGGTGACACCCATCCAGATGTACGCGATCCACGACATCGGTTTTGCCGTGATTCCGAGTCTTCGCCACAAGAGACCGTGGACGACGAGGGAACTAAAGCCAACCAGCATCATCGCGACGAGGATGGCGGCTACGGGTGCAGGCCAGCTTCCGTCCAGCGCGATTCGTTTTAGCAGGTAGTAGTGAGCGCTGGCGAGAGCACCGACAAAGAGGGTGAGAAGGATGAGTCCCGCGAGAAATTTGCGTATCAACAATGGATGCCCCGTGCGAAGTGGGGTGGGCCCGGTTCGTAGGTTGGGGCGTTGGTTTGTGATTGGAGATGGCTTCGCTGTCGGTTCTTGCCGGAGCTAGTCTTCGAGAACTTGAAGAACGAGGTCCGCCGGCCGGCCGATGATTGCGTGTCCATCGCGAAGCGCGATGGGGCGTTGCATGAGCTTTGGATTTTCGAGTAGTAGTGCGATCACGTCTTGGCGATCCGCGGCGTCCGAGTATTTGGTTTCATCGAGCCCAAGCTCTTTGAAGTTCTTGTCTTTTCGCACTAGCTCGCCTGCCGCGGCGCCGGATGCTCCCAGTGCGTCGAGGATGTTCCCGAGCACATCACCAGAAATCGGACTTTTTAAGTACTCGATGATGTCGAACTCAACGTCGCGCTCGCGCAGCAGATCCACCGCGCCACGAGACTTACTTCAGCCAGGGTTGTGAAACAGCTGGACGCGCGACATGAAAAAGCTCCCATTTTGTTTGCGAAAGAATTCAATGGCGCAGGCGCAGCACCTACTTCACGGTGATCGTGATCTTCTCGGACACCACGGCTGGCGCGTGAGGAATGTGTCGATAGTCGCCGAGCAGGAGCTGTAGCGTGTGCGTGCCGGGTTCCAACTCCAACGTGACTTGGGTCTGACCGCCACCGAAGTGTCGATGCTTTGTATCCTTCGGAATTGCGAACTGGACGTTGGGAAGTGGCGAATCGATGATCAAGTGGTGATGGCCTGTATTTTTGGCTTCGATGCCTGCCGGGGCAACCCCCATCCCTGCGAGGCCAAACTTGACCGTCACCGGGCTTGTGACGGTATCGCCGTTGGCCGGCGAGATGATTTCGAGCGAGGCCTGGTTAGGGGCGGCGGTGACGTCGCTTGGCATAGGTACGTTTGCGCTCACAAATGCGGGTGCGAAAACGAGCGCCGCAACCACAGCAATGGTGAGGTGAGCGCTTGAATTTTTGAAAATTGAGCAAGTTCGTCGCTTCATTAATATATTCCTCCACCCTTGAGCATAACGAGTCCAACTTCGAATGTGCAATTGGCACGAGTCGATCGGAGTAAACTTGAGGGCCCGGGCGAGGCCTCGGTCGCCTCAACGAAACCAGTGGTTGCGACAGTTCGTAAGAATTAGATCGCGAACAAGGCAACTTCAACTCACTCAATCAACGGGAGCCGCCCGTGAATCTTCATCTGATCGACGGTACCTATGAACTCTATCGCTCGTATTTCGGCGCACCCAAAACGCGTGGGCCGGGCGGAGTTGAAGTTGGAGCAGTGCGTGGCTTGCTTCGCTCGATGATCGCACTGTTGCGTCAGAAAGAAGTGACCCACGTGGCAATCGCGTTTGATCACGTGATCGAATCGTTTCGCAACGGCATGTTCGACGGCTATAAGACCGGCGAAGGGATCGAGCCCGAGTTGAAGGCGCAGTTTTCCTTGGCGGAACGCGCGGCGGCGGCGCTTGGCCTTGTCGTGTGGCCCATGGTGGACTTCGAAGCCGATGATGCCCTCGCGACCGCGAGCGAGCGCTTCGGCAAACACAAGAGCGTCGAACGGATCTACATCTGTTCTCCAGACAAAGACCTCGCTCAGTGTGTTGAAGGGGAGCGCGTGGTTTTGTTCGACCGCATGCGAGACCGCATCATCGACGAAAAAGGCGTTCATGAAAAATGGGGCGTCGGTCCTGGGAGTATCCCCGACTTGCTTGCCCTCATGGGAGACAGCGCGGACGGTATCCCTGGAATTCCGCGCTGGGGGCAGAAGTCGTGCGCAAGTGTGCTGCGTGTTTTTGAAACGATCGAGCGCATTCCAGAAGAAGTCGAAACGTGGGGCGTAAAGGTGCGGGGGGCCAAGGCGCTCAGCGAAAACTTGAACGTCCAACGTGATGACGCATTGCTCTACAAACAGCTCGCGATCTTGCGTCGGGATGTCCCGCTGGAGGAGACGCTCGACGACCTGAAGTGGAACGGCGC
>JASDVE010000176.1:2941-4971 GCA_041891195.1 Myxococcota bacterium
TAAAAGCGCCTGCGGCCGGGCGGCTTTAGCCGCCCATAGAAAAGCGCCTGCGGCCGGGCGGCTTTAGCCGCCCATAGAAAAGCGCCTGCGGCGGGGTGGCTTTTAGCCGCCCATGAAATTCAGAAACATGTCGAGGGACGAGACCCGAAGCATCGGGTTCGTCGCCTTTTGCTCCCCCATCGTCGACTGCCCGTCTGGCGAGTAGAGGTGCCCAGGGAAGAGCAACGTTTCGTCTGGTAGCGCCTTCAAGGTGTGGTTGAGGCTGTGGTACATCGCTTCGGGGTCGCTTCCTGGAAGGTCCACCCGACCACAACTTCCGAGAAACAAGGTGTCGCCGGACACCAAGTGACCCGGCTCGTTCGACTCTTCAACGAGGAAGCACTGCGAGCCCGGCGTATGTCCGGGGGTATGAATGAGTCGAATCGTAATGCCGCCCAATTCAATCGTATCGCCGGGTTCGTGGGAAACCAGTTCGCTCTCCGCGATGCCGGAGACTTGCGACGTCCCTGGAGCTTCGAGCTTGTTTACATGGACGGGTGCTGGATTGAGCTCGAGGAACTCATTCAGCCCGGGAATCTCGTGCCCGAACAGGCTGCCGCCGATGTGGTCCTGGTGGTAATGGGTTGCGAGCGCGCCCACGATCGTCATGTCGTCCGTCTTGGCCACGTCGAGCAAGCTCGGGATGTCCCAAGCGGGGTCGATGATCACCGCTTCTCGGGTCGAACGACTCCCGATGAGGTAGACAAAATTGGCCATGTCCCCGGCTTGAATCTGACGAAAGTAAAGATCGGAAGTGTCGGTCATGCGGTCGTCCCTTATGCGTTCGAACTGGCGTGTTCGTACGGCGTCAGTCAATACAATGGCGTCTATGTGGAGCGGTCTAGAAGTTGTCCTTGAGCGTGCGCCGTTCGGCAAGTTGAGCCACGTCTTGTGCGCGCATGAAGGGGTTGGTTAATTTTTCTTCAGAGATCGTCGACGGCACGGTCATCTCGTCGTGTGTGGCGTCGTGCCAGTCGGCTGCCGCGTTCTTTCGAATTTTACTCACTCTTTCGAGCTTGTCGGTGATGTCAGAATTGTTGGGCTCGACGTGGGCGGCAAACTTCAAATTGCCCTCGGTGTATTCGTGCCCGCAAAAAACCCGCATGTCGTCGGGGAGCGCGGCGAGCTTCTCGCAGAGCGCCGTGTACATCATCTGCGCGTCGCCTTCGAAGAGTCTTCCGCAGCCTCCCGCGAAGAGCATGTCACCGCTGAAGAGCGCCTTGGCGTCGTCGAACACATAGGCGACGTGGCCCATGGTGTGAGAGGGGATGAAGAGCACCCGAGCCACTTGGTTTCCAACCGAAACGGTATCTCCTTCGTCCACCCCGTTGGTAAAACCCTCAAGGCGACCGGAGTCCGAGTGATGTCCGTATACGGGTGCGTCGTATTCTTTCGCGAGTATCGAGTTCGCCATCGCGTGATCGGCATGGTGGTGTGTTGAAAGAATCTTGGTGACCTTTGCGCCGGTTGCATCGACTCTCGCGATGACGGGGTCGGCCTCGGGTGCGTCGACAATCGCGGCGTCCTGGGTTTCGTCGCAGATCAGCAGGTAGGTGTAATTGTCGGTAAAGGTCGGGATTCGTTCGATTTGTAAAGTCATGGAACGAACATTAGCAAGACCGCGACGATTGCGCGGCCCAGACTGGGCCCGATGCGGGACTGCCGATTCGAGCTTTTCTGACCGACGAGGTTTCGGGTGGTCCGACGTTAAAAGGTATGTCGCGTGCTGCGTTGATTACGACATTCGATGTTGGTGCGGCGGATCGAGCGACGATCGAAAACAAGTGGACGACGAGTTGGGTAGGTGCGTCGAGGACACCAATCGCCAAGGCTCTGTTCATAGGTGCGTCTAGGCGTGCGATTCGGTGGACACCCCTTGTTGCCGGTTCCGTATCGTTTGGGGTACCGACACCGTGATCTGGAGTCCTATTCGCGGTCCCAATTAATTGATCCGTAACAAGCGGTGCGTTGAGAAATGCGGGCTAGAGTGC
>JASDVE010000177.1:0-4949 GCA_041891195.1 Myxococcota bacterium
GTAGTGTGATCGTTGTGGGTCCCGAACTTCGCCTGCATCAGTGCGGGTTGCCAAACCGGATGGCGCTCGAACTCTTCAAGCCTTTCATCTATTCCAAGCTTGAGCAGCAGGGTTTCGTCACGACGATCAAGGCAGCGCGCAAGATGGTCGAGCAGGAGCGCGAAGAGGTCTGGGACATCCTGGCCGATGTGATTCGTGAGCACCCCATTCTGCTCAACCGCGCACCTACCTTGCATCGCCTCGGCATGCAGGCATTCGAGCCACTGTTGATTGACGGCAAGGCGATCCAGCTTCACCCGCTGGTTTGTGCCGCGTTCAACGCTGACTTCGACGGCGACCAGATGGCAGTCCACGTGCCGCTGAGTGTCGAAGCGCAGATCGAATCACGCGTGCTCATGATGTCGACGAACAACATCCTGAGTCCTGCGACGGGTCGCCCGATCATTGGCCCAACGCAGGATATCGTGCTCGGCTGTTACTACATGACTCGGCTACGTCCGGGTGTGCACGGCGAAAAATCGCGCTTCTCGAGCGTTGAAGAAGCACGGCTGGCCTTCGATGCGGGCGTGGTTCATATCCACGCCGAGATCAATGTTCGCATCGACGGTGAGATGGTCGAGACCACCATGGGGCGTGTGCTCATGGGCGAGGTTATCCCCGACGGCGTCGACTTCGAACACTTCAACAAGGTGATGGACAAGAAGGCGCTCGGCGAAGTGATGGACGTTGTCTTTCGTACGCTCGGCACGAAGGCCACGGTGCTCCTCGCCGACTCGCTGCGTACGCTCGGGTACACCCACGCAACGCGCGCCGGGATCTCGATCTGCATCGATGACATGAAGGTGCCGGACGAAAAGCAGGCGTTCATTGACGCCGCAACCGCGGAAGTCAGCGAGATCAGTGAGCAGTACCAAGATGGTCTGATCACGGATGGTGAGCGCTACAACAAGGTGATCGACATTTGGGCGCAAGCGACCGAACGCATCACCGGCATGTTGCTCGACGGCATTAACCACGAAAAGCGCATTGACGAAAACGGTAACGAAGTCGAAGCGCCGAGTTTTAACGCCATCTTCATGATGGCCGACTCGGGTGCTCGTGGTTCGGCGCAGCAGATGCGACAGCTCGCGGGCATGCGTGGTCTGATGGCAAAGCCGTCCGGTGCAATCATCGAGACGCCGATTACGTCGAACTTCCGCGAAGGGCTGAGCGTGCTTCAGTACTTCATCTCGACGCATGGTGCGCGTAAGGGCCTCGCCGATACGGCACTGAAGACTGCAAACTCGGGTTACCTCACGCGACGTCTCGTTGACGTTTCGCAGGACGTGATCATTCGGGACCTCGATTGTGGAACGACCGACGGCCTTGAGATCAGCGCGTTGATCGAAGCCGGCGATATTGTCGAGCCGCTGAGCGAGCGCATCTTGGGTCGCGTACCTGTCGACGACATCATCGACCCGGTCGACGGCAAAGTGCTCCACGCCGGTGGCGAGGACATCAACGAAGAGCAGGTCACGTTGATCGAGCGGGCGGGTGTTGAATCCGTGCTGATCCGGTCGGTGTTGACTTGTGAAACCCGCCACGGTGTCTGCGCCAAGTGCTACGGGCGTGATCTCTCCCGGGGTGCCATGGTGCACATGGGAGAAGCGGTCGGAGTCATTGCAGCGCAATCCATCGGTGAACCCGGAACCCAGCTCACGATGCGGACGTTCCATATCGGTGGTACCGCGACGCGGCGTGCTGAGCAGTCCCACGCCGAAGCAACCGCTTCGGGCAATGTCGTGATCCATAACGTTCGCACGGTGCGCGATGGCCAGGGCAACGACGTTGCGATGACCCGGCGCGGCGAAATTGGCATCATCGACAGCAGCGGTCGGGAGCGCGAGCGACATCCGGTTGTTTACGGTGCCCGTCTCAAGGTCGAAGAGGGACAGGCGGTGAAGGCCGGCGAAATTCTCCTCGAATGGGATCCCTTTGCGAGTCCCATTCTCTCCGAGCAAGCCGGTACGGTGAAGTTCGGAGATATCGTCGAAGGCGCGACGATGCAGGAACAAGTTGACGACTTCACGGGCATTTCGTCCAAGGTGATCACGGAGTCTAGGGACCCGGACTTGCGCCCGCGTATTTCGGTGAAGAGCATCGAGAGTGGCGAAACGGTTTCACGAGCGCTTTTGCCGGTGGGTGCGTACCTCTCGGTGAGCGAAGGCGACGTGATCGGCGCAGGCGATGCTGTGGCAAAGATTCCGCGCGAGGCGAGTAAGACGAAGGACATCACCGGCGGTTTGCCCCGTGTGGCGGAGTTGTTCGAAGCTCGTAAGCCGAAGGAATGCGCAGTGGTTTCCGAGATCGATGGCACCGTGACCTTTGGTCCCGATTCCCGCGGTCGACGACGCGTGTTGGTCACGCCCGACGAGGGCGGTGAGCCCGAGGAGTACCTGATCCCGAAGGGCAAGCACGTGAGTTTGCACGAAGGTGATCACGTCCGAGCCGGTGACGCGTTGATGGACGGTTCATCGAACCCCCATGACATTCTCAAAATTAAGGGCGAAAAGGCTCTGGCAAAGTATCTCGTCGACGAGGTTCAGGAGGTCTACCGACTCCAGGGCGTGCGGATCAATGACAAGCACATTGAGGTCATCGTGCGGCAGATGACCCGAAAGGTGCGCGTGACCGACGTTGGCGACAGCGACTTCCTGCTCGGCGAACAGGTCGAAAAGGCGCGCTTCGTTGCGGTTAACGACGAGCTCGGAGCCGAAGGTCTGGCCTGCGCGGTGGGTGAACCCCAGCTGCTGGGCATTACCAAGGCGTCGCTCTCCACCGAGTCCTTCATTTCGGCAGCCTCGTTCCAGGAAACCACCAAGGTTCTCACCGAGGCGTCAATCTGGGGCAAGGTCGATTCGCTCCGCGGTCTGAAGGAAAACGTCATTATGGGTCGCCTGATCCCCGCAGGAACAGGCTTGATCGACTACCAGAAGACGGGCATCACGATCGACCCGCCGGAAGGCATGGAAGTAGAAGGGATCGACGACACAATTGAGGCGGAAGGTGAGGGCGACTTGTTCTCGGAAAACCTGCCGATCGCTGCGGATGGCTTGGGGGTTGACGCTTTACTCGCACCCCTGACCGACCCGACAGGTGGCGTCGACGCATAGAGTGACAGGAACTGCCATCTGCCGACGAACCATGCGTGGTCGAACTTTGTTCGCCCACGTGTTCGTTGGAGATGCAAAAAGCCAAACCAAATACGCTAAGAAAACGCAAGACCCGGGATTTTGTTGACAGTTCCCGGAGGGTCGCTAGTATGCGGCCCGATTTTCAAGGTACAGGGACCGCCTCCTCGCGGTTCGCTTTTGGATGGACGGTGAATTCATCCTGAAGGTCAACTCGAACACTTGTTCGAGGCAATCAAAACCTACGGTTCATGCGCAAGTCGAACGGTTGTGGGTTGATTTTGCAGAAGAAGACCTTCCGGCCTCACCGTCGCCAAGAAGCGGCAAAAGGGGAGATGTGTCTCTGGATCTGTTTTTACGAGTTAGGCCTTTCATACGCGCACTGAAAGCGTGCTTCCCCTGGAGATGCTCAGGGAGCGGTGCCTTGGTTGGTGCGGCGAATACATACATAGATAGATAGAAGGAAGAACGCAGAGAGATCTGCACAGGAGCAATTGAGTTTTTATGCCCACCGTTCAGCAGCTCATTCGCAAGGGACGCACGACCAAGCGGAAGGTGTCGAAGGCACCTGACCTCGAGAAGGCCCCGCAGCGCCGGGGTGTTTGCTTGCGCGTCTACACCACAACCCCGAAGAAGCCCAACTCGGCATTGCGCAAAGTCGCGCGTGTTCGGCTCACAAACGGTCGTGAAGTGAATGCTTACATCGGTGGTGAAGGTCACAACCTACAGGAGCATTCGGTTGTTCTCGTTCGCGGGGGTCGCGTCAAGGATCTTCCCGGTGTGCGTTACCACATCGTTCGCGGAACCCTTGACGCCACAGGCGTTGACGGGCGACACCGTGGCCGTTCGAAGTACGGCGCAAAGAAGCCAAAATAGAAACGGTCTTACTCCGGTATAGATGCATATTCTGCCGGATCAGAGCACCTGAATTCTTCCTCGTCTCATCCAAGCCGAAGAGACGGAAACTAGGAAAAGCGAAATGCCCAGACGTCGAGACGTACCGAAGCGCCCTGTAACCCCGGATCCCAAGCATGGCGATCTAGTGATTGGTCGCTTCATCAATGTGGTCATGAGAGACGGCAAAAAGAGCACGGCCGAGGGGATCATCTACGGGGCATTCGAGATGATCGAATCGAAGATGCGCAGCGATCCGTTGGCGATGTTCCGCCGGGCACTTGAAAATATCCGACCCCGCGTTGAAGTGAAGTCACGCCGCGTCGGTGGCACCACCTACCAGGTGCCGATCGAAATTCGTCCCGAACGAGCGTCTTCGTTGGCGATGCGCTGGCTCAAAGAAAATTCTCGCAAGCGCCCCGGTAAGAACATGGCCGAGAAGCTTGCGAACGAAATTATCGATGCGGCGAACGAGCGCGGCGAGAGCGTCAAAAAGCGCGAAGACACCCACCGCATGGCAGAAGCCAATAAGGCTTTCGCCCATTATCGATGGTAGTGAGTGCGGCCTTCGGGCGGCGTGACGCATAAGAAAATAAGCGCGAGCGCTCAGACAGATCGTCTGGCAAGAGCGCGGCGAGAACGGCAAGTCTCCTGAGGTTGAAAGAAAGTATCCATGCCTCGGGCAACACCAATCGAGCGGGTTAGGAACATCGGCATCATGGCGCACATCGATGCCGGCAAGACAACCACAACAGAACGAATCCTCTTTTACACCGGTGTGAACTACAAGATCGGTGAAGTCCACGACGGCGCAGCAACAATGGATTGGATGGAACAAGAACAAGAGCGCGGCATCACGATTACCTCGGCGGCTACGGCCTGCAC
>JASDVE010000178.1:0-4116 GCA_041891195.1 Myxococcota bacterium
TACGCGGGACCGAACACTGAGCCTCGACGAATACCTGGCTCGCCCGATGATGGTCGATCCACTCCGCATGGAAGACTGCTGCCTTATTTCCGATGGCGGTGGCGCGTACATCATGACGTCGGTAGAACGTGCCAGAGATCTCGCGAAACCATTGGTCGTGGTTGAAGGGGTGTCGGACGGCTATTCGAATAGCGGCGCCTACTGGAGCCAGCAGGGCGACTTTACAGCTTCGCCGCAAGTCTATTCTGCACCCAAGGCGTTCGAGATGGCAGGGCTGGTACCGAGTGATGTCGACGTGCTGACGCTATACGACCCGTTTTCAATTGTGGCATTGATGCAGATCGAAGACATGGGGTTCTGCGAGAAGGGTGGGGCGAGTGAGTTTGTTGCCGGAACCAACCTGCAATATGACAGCCCGGGCCTCGCGTACAACACACATGGTGGCTTGCTCTCCCATGCCTACGTGCTCGGGATCTCGCACGTCAATGAAATCGTCCGACAACTGCGGGGCGAAGCTGCGAACCAGGTCAGCGATGCAAACGTTGGAGTTTACGGTGGGTACACCGGACACATGGCGAGCACGTTGATTTTGAAGTCTGGCAGTTGAGGTCGATGCGATGAGGAGCGAACGATGAGTCAAGCACCGTTACCCGAAACAGACTGGGATCTCACCCGTGCATTTTGGCAAGCCGCGAAAGAGAGCGAGTTCGTGATGCCGCGCTGCGCGGGTTGTGAGCGCTACGTCTGGTATCCAGAAGAACAATGCCCGCACTGTGGTGCCGGGGACGTCCGTTGGGTTCAGGTCGAAGGAAGAGGCCTGCTTTTTTCATGGGCCGAAGTGCGTCACCCGCTGCACCCCCCGTATAAGAACCAGCTTCCCTACATCACGGGGATCGTGGCGCTGGAGGTCGATCCACGCGTCCACTATGTGACCCGGATCGTCGAATGTACGACGAGCGAACTTGCGATCGAGATGCCTATGGAAGTTGTCTATCGCGAACTTTCGTTTCACGAGGTCGAGGGCGCCGTGGTTGCGCCGGTATTTCGTCCAGTCGCTTGAAAGCCGGGTTGAGGTAGATTGCGGTGAGTCGGCCAGGGGGGATAGCGCTATACGATGGCTGCTGGTTTGACCTCGCGCTATTGTCGTACTCCCCAGTCTAAGAGCTGCAACCTCTAGCCGAGTGAGATACCGATCTTCGGGAGCGATGAGAGATTCGACATGAGTTCGCGCCCACCGCTAAGCCCAGCCAAGATCGTCGGCTTCAGTCTTTTTACTCTGGTGTTATTTGCCGTCGTGATCGAGCTTGGCTCGTGGGGGCTGCTCAAAGCTTTCGATGCAAAATTGAACACCCGGTACAACCGCATCGCTTCGGGCTATTCGGTTTTTCACACCACGCCCAATTTTACGTTCATCACGAACAAGACAGACCCTTCTCAACCCGACATCACGACCGAATCGCGCGGCTTCGTTCATGACACCCCATTAAGCGAAGCGAAGCCCGAAGGGACGATCCGAGTATTTCTAAACGGCGGGTCGGCGCTGTTTGGTGCGGGGCAGGCGGCGGTGTACGAGCCAGCCAAGAAATATCCGCGTGGTCTCTACAGCTATCCGCTGAGTATCGCGGGGAAGCTCAAGGCGATCTTGAAAGAAAAACGGCCTGATCTCGACTTCGAAGTCATCAACGCCGCTGCCTACACGAAGAAAATGCACCAGTCGATCCCCGACTATCTCGCGACGATTTCACGCATGTCCCCGGACTTCGTGATCAACATGGATGGCTACAACGACCTGAATGCGTTTACCTCGGGCACCCCTTATGCGGACCTCCACGAAGAGCTGCAGACCTACATAGACCTCGAAGCAGCGCCTCGGTTTCCCGAGACGTTGAGTTCGTATCAGGTCGCGAAGCGGATCGCAGGCCGGCTAATTGTAAAACCCTTCGCGACGGGGCTCACCATTCGAGTCGAAGCCGAGCCGCCCTCCAAGATGGTTCCGTATGGCGAGTATCTGAAGAGGAAGCCGGAGTTCGTCGCGGCGTCGGCGCGTTTTCTAGACATCATTGACCACTACACCGCGCTCATGCGGCAGGACGGCGTCGAGTTTATGTTCGGCTTGCAGCCCATGGTTGATCGCGGGGAAAACAAAGCCCTCACGGACTCGGAGGCAGCCTGGCAGCGTTACGTGCAGTCCTTCAAAGACGAGCACCCCGACTATCGTTTGATTATCCGGTATTTCTTCGACGACTACCTTTCGGAACAGCTCGAAGCGCGTGTGACGAACGCCGGGTTTCGATACATCGATTTTGGGCGGGCGTCCCAGGCGTTGAGTTCGGACTTCCAGCTGTTCACGGATTACTGTCACCTGACGGTCCCCGGCAATGAGTTCATCGCCCAGCATATGGCTGACTTTGTCCTTGAAAAGCTGGCGTCGAACGGGGCCTCTAAATCGGGGCCACGAAGCAAATTGGCACTCGTAGCGCCCGGCGGAGCGAGGCCGTGACCAGCGGGCGGCTGGCTTCGTGATCGAGCGCCAGTTTTTTTGGGCGGGTGCTCTGGCGATCGTCTTTACGGGGTTGGTGGTCTACGTCGAACAGCTCGGCTTTTACTTCACCGACGTCGACACGTTTTCGCTGATCGCAACGAGTCGTTTCCATTCGTTTGACGAGTTCATGTCGATCTTTACCTCGCCCATGATGAAGGGGCAGCTTCCGAACGCGCTGTTCTTTCGGCCCTTTGCGAGTTTGACTTGGGGGGTCGACGAACTGATCTGGGGCATGAACCCCCTTGGCTACCACCTGACCGATCTATTGATCCATCTCGCCAACTCGTTGCTCCTGTTCCAACTGGTTCGGCGAACCGCACGTTTTCAAGCGGGCGTCGGCAATGCACCCGACGGGATCAGTCGGGGTGACGTAGAGGGACTTGTCGCCGGCGGACTCTTTGTGATCCATCCGGTTGCAGTTGAAACCGTGAGCGCCATTGCGCGTCGTCCCGACCTGCTGTTCGGCTTCTTTGCGCTGCTCGCACTCAATTTTGCGCTGCGCTTTATTCGCTTCGAGTCGAATCGAGACCGGCTCGCGATCGCGGTCTGCTGTGTGCTTGGGCTCGCTTCGAAAGACTCAGCGGTGATCGTGCTCGCACTCGTGGGCGCGTTTGGCTTCTGTCTCAGTGATGCGGATTCGTTCCGTGAACGATTTCTCTTCTGCGTGCGTCTTTGTTGGGTGCCGCTCGTAGCGGTCGCGCTTTACATCGGCGCACGCACTCTGGTGCTCGGCGGACTGGGGGGATACGAGGCTGCATTCGGCGTCGAGTTTGCGTCGGTCGTCAAGACGAGTTCGCTGGTGTTGCTCTGTGCATTCACGATCCCGGGCCAACTCGATTCGTGTACGTCTTCTTCCGCGCCCTTTGCCGCGTTGGTGATGGTCGCGTTTTTTGTGCTCAGTGCGCTGCGACTCCGATCCGATCGCACGGCGCCGGAAGCTCGAAGGGTTGCCTTTGGTTGGTTGTGCTTCGCATTGTTCTTCGTGTTGTACCTGGCAACGCGGACGGTTGCATTAACGCGCACGATGTACGCTCTGATTCCATTTCTCTGTATCCTGCTCGCATGGGCGTGTGTCGATAGTGGCGCGCTGATCCGAGATTTTACAAAACGATCTGCAGGAGGTGTGGCAAGCACGCTCTCGCGTTTGGGCCTGATGGGGATCAGCTTTGCAATCGTGGGTGCGATGCTTTTTGCCGCGCTACGGGGCCAGTACGTTGACGAATGGCGTGCCATGGGAGAATTGACGCGTGAGATCGTCGATGCAATCGATCCACTGGTCGCGTCGGTTCCAGCGGGGAGTAGGGTCTACACGGTCAACCTGCCGTTCAAGGCAAGCGACCCCCAACCCATGCTTCGCGACCATCCGATCCTTGACGACTACAGTCTCCAGGGTTGGGTCGACCTCGCACACCCTGAAAAACAGCTTTCGATCGTCGGCCTCACCCGCGTTCGAATGCAGCTGAATGATCCGGCCGAGCTTTCGTCGCGGGTTTCGTTCGACCCTGTAACGGCGAAGTTGTTTACGGACGTGGCCGGAAGCGCGCAAGTTGAAGCGTTCCTCAAAAAGAGAAAGT
>JASDVE010000178.1:4126-4936 GCA_041891195.1 Myxococcota bacterium
TCGTCATGAACGGGACAGGTCCGGTAGCCGGCTCGAGATCCAACTTCTCCCCGAGGCTTTCGAGCCCGGACCGATCGCATTCTGGGTTTTCGTCGGCAATCGCGTTGAACTGGCTCGACACGAAGCGTTTCAGTTTTCTCATGATGGAGCAGGCCAGTGATGTCCGAGTCGCCGAACCCCGTGCGACCGCGTGACGCGGCCAGCCTCTTGATCGTGCGCGAGCGCCGCGGTCAACATCAAGTATTGATGGGCAAGCGTTCGTCCACAGATCGCTTTATGCCCGACGTATTTGTTTTTCCGGGTGGGCGTGTCGACCCGAGCGACGCAGACGTGCAGGTCCGCACGCCATTGGCACGTCGTCAACTCGAAAGGCTCGGTGCGGCCTTGCCCGAGCGACGGGCGCGCATGCTCGCGGTCGCGGCGGTCCGTGAGACCTTCGAAGAGACGGGCCTCGTAATAGGCGAACAGCGTGCAGGCGAATTGCGACCGCACCTGAAAGGGCTCGAGTACATCGCCCGGGCGATCACCCCGGCACAGTCTCCGATCCGCTATCACGCACGGTTTTTCATGACTCGGGAAGAGCACATTACGGGCAAGCTGCGCAGCAATGGCGAATTGATCGAGATGAATTGGCTTCGTTTCGATCAAGCGCGCGAAGCGGCTAGCGTCGACGTGACCCAGATGGTGTTGGACGAGGCTCAGTACCGGCTCGCGAAGCGGCCGTTTCGGGGCGTTCCGTTGATCTGTTATCGCCACGGTGTAGTTCAGCGGCGCTACCGCGAGTCGGGCAAGTGAAGAGCACGCGCGAAG
>JASDVE010000179.1:0-555 GCA_041891195.1 Myxococcota bacterium
AACTTGGGCAAAACGATCTAAAATTTTCTCGAACCGATGGGAGTCGAGTTTTGGTTTGCGTGCCTTGGTCACGTATTTCCTTTGCGCATGTATGGCTGCGCCCGGGGACCTAGGGTAGCCGAACCCACTGCAATCTCAGCCCATTGAAGTGGTGGATGCGGCTTCTGTTTGTCACGTATCGGCGTTCATGTGTTGAGGCGCAAGGTCGCCCACTTCGGAATGTTGACTCTCGGCGGGTGTGTCCGCGTTTTCAGAGCGCGTTTGAGAATCGGAGCTGGCTTCGCCGGGTGTTGAACAGACCGCGGCGCTTCCCAGAGGTTTCGCATGAGCCCGAGCCTCAGTCCTTCGAGAGTCCCCAACTCGCCGGCTGTCCCGCAAGATGCCAATGCAGCAGACGTCCCACACTGTGGCGCCGTGAGCGATGAACTGGCGACACGGTTCCGAGTAATGCGAGCGGCACGAAAGAAAACAATTGCTTCACGACGCGCACAACCTTCACTGCGGTGGCACTCGCAGCGCCGCTATTCGTTCTCAAAAAATGATAGAGCGAGCGGT
>JASDVE010000179.1:565-23259 GCA_041891195.1 Myxococcota bacterium
GATATTCGATCCGCGTCGCAATCGGATCGACGCGCTTACTACTCGCACCCGAAAGGTGGACCCCACGTGCCCCCGGAACATGAAGCACGCCGATCCCAGCCCGTCGCATCTGCAGGCACCAATCGGTTTCTTCGAGAAAGAAGAAATACGCTTCGGGCAACGGACCGACTTTCTCGATCACGTCTCTCTTCACGAACAACGCCGCGCCCAATACAGACTCCACTTCGATGGGGTGCGTGGCTGGGCGCCGCTTTGATGGAAAACGCGCTGGTGCGAGCAGTTCCAACAACCCTTTGGGTGTGAGTTCGCGGACAAGGCTTGGAAACGAATGAATCGAATTCTGAAGACGACCGTCTGCGTGAAGTAGCTGAATGCCGGCGGCACCCGCCGCCGGGTTGGTTTGCAATGCTTCAAGTGCGATTTCAATTGCGCCGCCTTCGAGAACGACGTCGGTATTCAGAAGCAACACGACATTCCCCTTCGCTTCCGCGAGAGCCACGTTGTTGCCTCGGGCGTAGCCAACGTTTTCATCAAGCGCGATGACGCGAATTTGCGAAGAACCTCGTCGCAGTGCACCCGTTGATCCATCGGTAGACCCGTTGTCAACAACGATCACCTCTGACTGCAGTCCATCGCTCAGCTTGTCGAGTTCGCCCTGTACCGACGCAACGCAGTCGAGCACGAGTTGTCGCGTATTGTAGTTGACGATGATGACGGAGAGATCGATCACGAAGCCACGCCCAGTATTGCAAGGGATCGTTGAATCACACTCCCTGGTGTAATCCCTGTCATGCATCGATGATCGATGGGGCAGTCACGTTTGTAACAAGGACGGCAAATGTCGTCTGTTTCCAGAATTTGAACCGCATCGAGGTTCAGGTTCGTTTTTTCCACGCTGGTGGGGCCAAAGAAAACGATCGACGGAACCGCGAAGGCTGCAGCGATGTGACGCGCTCCGGCGTCATTGCACACCAAGAGTGCCGAGCGCTTGATGAGGGCCTTCACCTCCCGAAGCGAGAGCACTCCCGCGAAATCGAGGGGCGTGGTCTTCATGGCGGCCGCGACGGACTGGGTCAGCTCGGCTTCTGATTCAGTCCCGAGTAACGCCACTCGCACGCCACGCGCCTGAAGCGCGTCCCCGACCTCGGCGAACGACGCGGCGGGCCAACATTTTGAGGGTCCATACGAAGCCCCCGGGGCCAAGACAACGATGGACTGCGCTGCGTCCCCGCTTTTGGCGAGTCGCGCTTCGACACGCGCGTCGTCACCCGGTGCAGTTCCAAGTTCAATGTGGATGCCCAATTCCTTGCACCCCACGGCATCCATCAACCCGAGGACAAAGCGTTCGCGCGCGACCATACGCCGCGCTCCCCATGCCACGGGAACGGGTACCCGCACGTCCATGAGTGGCGAACGGAGACCTTCGCCGTACCCGACGATCTGTTTAACACCCGCGAGCTTCATCAGCATTGCGGACGAAAATGATTCGGGAATGCAGATACCAAGATCAAACCGCCCACGCTGACGCAGGCGGGCCCCTTCCCGCAGCATGGAACCAACCCCCTGGTGATACGAATCGACGCGCTGTACTTCGTCAACGTAGGAGCAGCTGTCTAGGATTCCTTCGAGACCTGGCCTCACTTGAACCGCGATATGGGCGTCTTTGAAATGCAAGCGCAGAGCCCGCAAGCCTGGCGTGGCCATCACCACATCCCCGAGCCAGTTTGGCGCGCGCACAAGAATCGTTTTGGGAGCGTTCAGTTCCACGACCGTGCCACCGGCTGTGCCGACGAACTCACTCGCCCCATCGACGCATGCTTGCGTCTGTCGTGAAAAATTTCGAGGCACTCTAGCGTCGCAACAAGGACATGTTCATACGGAATAACACTCATGCAAGTCGCTTCCGCGCAGCCCCTTCGACACGGGCTACACGGCATTGGGATGCGAACCTGCTTCCAGTGCGTACCCCGACGAGGCTCATTCTCAATGGGGTCTGTCGGTCCCAAGATCTGAACCGCCGGTGTGCCGAGTGCAGTCGCGATATGAAGTGGACCACTATCACTGCCGACAAAGACTCCTGCACCGTCGATCAGTGCAATGAGGTCGCCGAGTTCTTGGGTATGCGGTGCCAACTCGGCGGCGCCCCGAGAAAGTTCGACAATCTCTTCTGCCAATGCCAGTTCTTCCGCTGACGTCCCCACAGTCACCACCGAAGTGAGCCCTTTCTCGCGCTGCAGCGCCCGAGCGAGATCTGCATAGCCCGACGCGCGGTAGCGTTTGTACGCGGCGCCTCCACTCGAACCAGGATGAATCACGACGGGGACTTCCTTACCCCCTAGAGCGTTTGCAATGCGTTCGCGCGCATCGGAGTGAGGTCGGATCGACGGTCCGCTCGCGCGCGTTTGGACACCCATAAATTCAACGAGACCCATATTGCGGTCGTATCGACTGATTTTGTGAGGCAGCAGCCTTGCTCGATCGGTCGCAAAGACCCAACTCCATTCGCGCCCAAACGGCGCCGCATATGCAATACGGATGGGCGCACCGGTGAGCCGAGACAGCACGCCACTTTTCAAGATCGAGTGAAAGTCCACGACCAAATCGAAACGTTGGCTACGCAGCGTCGATACGAATTGCGACAGTCCCGCGCGCATCGTTCGCAGTTCAAACCCGCGGAGAGCGGACCTCAATTCTTCGCGTGGAAATGTGAGGACCTGGTCGAGTTCGGGGCGGTCCCGTAGGACTTCTTCTGCCCCACGCTCAACGAGCCAACTAATTTGGGCATTCGGATAAGCGGACCGAAGCGCCCGCATCGCGGGCAGCGTCCGCACCACGTCCCCCATCGCACCCAGTCGAATGACAAGGATACGGTTCGCACGGGGCGGTGCGGCGAGTGGATTCTGGCAGTGAGAGATAGGGGACCTCTAGAACGAGATGAAGGGCAGAGGGTACCTTGCACGAATCGAAGTCCGCCCCCCTCCGTAGTTTCGGTGTATTGCGCGCTCGGAGCAAGCGAGAAGGCATCGCGGCCCAGGTTCGCCCCGGCCTCTAGTAGGCTACAGAGAAACCCTGGACCGAACAGCTTTCGTGGCTTTACGGCGAACGCAAGTCGTGAAGCCGCCACTGGGCGGGCGTACAGCAAGGTTTCGCAAAGCAGTGCTCGACGCAAAGACGCGTGCGAGGCGAAGGGAGGGGTTCTTTCGCAGCCTGCGAGTCGAAAAAATGCGGATCGACAACAACAAATCGGCGCACAAGCGCCGCTGTAAAGCGCGACGAGACAGATCGTGCTGCGCCGTGGTCAACGCTTGCGGGATTGCGTCGGCTACCCTTTAGACGTGCGCAGCGTGAGTCGAGGAGCGGCACGAGGACAATGCGAATTCAATGACAGACCGGCATGCTCAACATGGCGCTTTTTGCGACGACTTCAAAGAATTGGAAGTGGGGCCATGGCGCGTCGTTGTGAGTGATCAGTTCACAGACGGCTTCAGACTACTCGCGGACGCGGTCAACTTCGCGCAATGCAGCAGCGCCGAGGCCCTCGGCATGTCGGACACCAAGTCAGTCGGACGAGCGCACAACACGATCATTCAACTTCCGGGACACGACGTACGTTTTCAACTCCGACCGCTGTGCCACGGAGGAGTTCTCGCGCCGATCACCGGCAAGCGCTTCGCAGGTCTTGACCGGCCGCTACAAGAGCTTCGCGTCACCGCAAGACTCCTGAAGCGTGGAGCGCCAGTCGCAGTCCCCGCTTTCGTTGTGGGACGTCGTACCGGGTTTTTCTGGGAGGCGTCCTACGCCACCGTTCACATTGAAGGCGCTCGTGACGGCGCAGCCTTCCTCGATACCGATCCGAATCTCAACACGCTCGAACGCACCGCGCGAGCTGCGGGTGTCGCAATTCGAGACTTTCACGAGCTTGGTGGCTGGCACGCTGACCTTCACATCAAGAACCTTCTGATCCGCGGCGATACGCCCGAGGTCACGATCATTGATCTCGACCGCGCGCGAATCACCGACGAAACCTCTGCCGGTAGGCGCATGCAAGAAATCATGCGACTACGCCGGTCGCTGATCAAACGCGGCTACACGAACGCGCTTTCACGATCGGTCGGTCGCGCATTTATGGACGGGTACGTGGGCCACGACGACGAACTTCGAAGCCAACTCAAAGCTCGCGTTCGGGCCGAGCTTGTCCGCGGGCGTGCACACGCGCTGTTCTATCGCGCTCCCTAATTCAGCTCGCCTACCAACCAATCCCCCATGTCGCCGTGCTCGCGGAGCGATACCATGGCGGCGGCCGCAGAGCGCATGCAGTCGAGTTGCAAGGACGGAATGCCCTTGAGCATGAACGAACGTAACGAAGAACCGGAGTAAGGCATGAAGTCCGTTTTGGGAATCATCGGTGGCAGCGGGGTCTACGAGATCGAAGGTCTCGACCATGTCGAATGGCAGCAAGTGAAGTCGCCGTTTGGAGAGCCGTCGGACGAAATCCTATTTGGCGAGCTAGACGGCCAACGGCTGGTATTTCTTCCGCGCCACGGCAGAGGGCACACTCTTTCGCCAAGCGCGATCAACTACCGGGCCAACATCGACGCACTCAAGCGGGCCGGTGTTACCGAATTGTTGTCTCTCAGCGCAGTCGGATCCTTTAAAGAAGAATTAGCACCCGGCACCTTTGTCGTGATCGACCAGTTCATTGATCGAACGCGTGCGCGATCGCGATCGTTTTTCGAAACGGGGGTCGTGGCCCATGTCTCGATGGCACACCCAACCTGCTCCCGACTCGCAGACACGGCCTACGAAGCGGCACAACATCTCGATCTCAACAGCGTCCGCGGAGGAACTTATGTCGCGATGGAGGGGCCTCAGTTTTCGAGTCTCGCAGAATCGAAGCTCTACAAAAGTTGGGGGGCCGACGTGATCGGGATGACGAACCTACCTGAGGCCTACCTCGCCCGAGAAGCGGAGATCTGTTACGCGAGTGTGGGGATGGTGACCGACTACGACTGCTGGCATCCCGACCATGACGCCGTACAAGTTGCCGACATCGTCCGGGTTTTACTAGAAAACGCGGACAATGCCCGGAGCCTTGTAAGGCAGGTGACGCCGAGCGTCAGCAAGTTTGATCGTCCCTGCCCTGCTGGATGTCATCGCGTTCTCGATGACGCGATTATCACGGGCCCCGATGCCCGCGACCCCAAAGTTGTGCACATGTTGGACGCCGTCGCAGGGCGCGTCCTACAACCTTGAATCGATGACGGAGAACACGCCCATGCAGCTCGCCGACTATATCCGAACGATCCCCAACTTTCCTAAGCCGGGCATCCAATACCGCGACATCACGACGCTGCTCGGGAACCCAGAAGGTCTTGCACGAACCGTCGATCAAATTGCAGAAAAGGTTCAAGGACAAGGCATCACCTGTATCGTAGGCATCGAAGCGCGCGGGTTTATCTTTGGCCCTACGGTCGCTTACAAGCTGGGCCTTGGTTTTGTTCCCTTGCGCAAGCCGGGCAAACTGCCCGGCAAGACCATCAGCATGTCGTACAAACTTGAGTACGGAGAAGACGAACTACAGCTTCACGAAGATGCCCTCACCAAGGATGACAAGGTGTTCTTGATCGACGATTTGATCGCAACCGGTGGCACGGCGGAGGCCGCCGCGAAGCTGATTCAGCAGACCGGGGCCACCCTCAGTGGATGCGGCTTCGTCATCGACCTCCCGGACCTTGGCGGAATGAAGCGCTTGCGCGATATGGACCTTGATTGCTTCGCGCTGTGTGAATTTGAAGGGGACTAGGACCTTGAAGCGGTTTCTTTTTGGAGGAGAGACTTCGGGATCGGCCTTGGCGAACGCCGGCCTCGCGATCCTGCGGGTCGTGGTCGGGGTCTCGATTGCATTCGGGCACGGGCTCGCGAAACTGCCACCGCCCGCCGGCTTCACCAAGATCGTTGCTTCGCTCGGCTTTCCAGCGCCCGAACTCTTCGCATGGGCGGCGGGCATGAGCGAGTTCGTTGGTGGCCTCCTTCTCGCAGCGGGCTTGATGACGCGCCCCGCTGCTTTGACGCTCTCGGTTACGATGACGGTCGCGTTGTTTGGCCATCACGCGGGCGACAGTTTTCGGGAGCGCGAGCTCTCGTTGTTGTACGGCGCGGCATCCCTCGCATTCGCCGCGATCGGGAGTGGTCGCTTTGGATTGGACCGCGTGGTCAATCGCATGTGAGTGCACGACTCGCCCAAGCTCCGCTTTTGAGTGAAAATAGCGCTTCCGATATACTCGTGAGTCCCAACCGTGCGGTCTAAGCGGCTCGCGCCGGAAGCTCCCCTCATGGCGCATCGATCGAATTCCCTATTTTCGTTTTCTCGCATTTCAATTCAACATTCTTGCTTCATTTCGGTAGAAAATGAGCGATTATATTGGAGTGATAATTTCCTGGAGTAGGCAAATGCAAATCGACGGTCGACGATCGTTTCAAGTTATTTTGTTCGTGATCGCAGCCCTGCTAACCGCGACCAGTGCAGCGGCGCTACCGAGCCAGGAAGTCAGCACCATGGTGCGCCACGCCTCAGAGCCTACGACCGGCACCATGGTCGTCGCGGCACTCCTCGTCGTCGCTACCGTGCGTCACACGAAGACGCGCAACCAGTAGGATTTTGCTTCCAATTTACAGGGAGCTGCGCGCATGACTACTTCGACCTTCCTCTTCCATGTTCCACACCCGCTCACGTCATGAACTTCCGAAGCCTTGAAGTCGAACGCGAAGGGCCGGTACTTCGAGTCTGGCTCAACCGCCCGCAACGCTTGAACGCCATTTCGAGCATAATGCTTCAAGAAGTCGGCGATCTTTTCCTTTCCCTCGAAACCGACTTCGAGACCAAGGTGGTTGTTCTTGGCGGTCGAGGCCGCACTTTTTGCGCGGGCGCCGACCGCAAGCCCCCCGAACCCGACCAACAGGTTCCATCCCCGCGAACTGACCGCGAACGACGTTGGCTAGATCAACTCGGTCGTCGCGCCTGCCAAGCGATTGAAAATTGCGATGTCGTCACCGTGGCTCGCATTCATGGACACGCTGTTGGCGGCGGATGCTGTTTTTCGATGGCTTGTGATTTTCGCGTCGCCGCGGAAGACGCCCTGATGCGCGTTCCGGAAGTTGAGCTGGGCATTCCACTCACCTGGGGCGCAACGTCCCGCTTGATTCACGAAATCGGTGCCGCACGCACGCGCGAAATCTTGTTGCTGTGCGAAGACATCACAGCCTCCACCGCGCACGACTGGGGAATGGTGCACCGTGTCGCAGCTGCCGAAGACCTCGACAACGAAGTCGACGCACTCGTAGAGAAGCTGCTCCAGAAGCCCGAGCTCGCGGTCTACATGACAAAAACTCAGCTTCGCGCATATGCCAGTGTGGACGCACTAGGGGACGCCAGTGAAACCGATGGCGACATGTTGCAACGCGGCATGACAAGCAAAGACGCCGGGGCAAAGTTCGCTATGCCTGGTTCGTCCAAGTCCAAGTCCAAGTCCTAGTCTCAGGTCACCGCGTCGTGCTGCCTCTAGTACGCCTTCTCTTCCAGCAGGATGTAGAGGCGCTCGCCAATATTGCGAATTGTGCCGATGCCTTCTTGGAGTTCCGTCAAGAAGGTACTCAGCTCGTAGGCATCGGCGTCGCCGTCATCCCACGCTCCAGTCTCAAGCCAAAGTTCAGCGACATTGTCGATTTCGTCGTCCGAGTAACGTCCGATGCTGCGAACCACGGCCGGCTCAAAAGAGAAAATCGGGAACGACTGGCAGGTTGCATCGCGTAGCGGCTGCATTGCCCCCTGCTCCTGTCCCAACACGACGGTCGCAAGCGCGGCGAGTGTTTTGGTGGAAGGAATGCACAGCGGCTCGGTGACTGGATCAACCGGAAGGTCGTCGAAGTGCCGGACGCCCAATGCTTGTTGTTGTTTGGCGATAAAAAATGTGGCTTCCATGGATTCCCCAGAAAACTCGCGCAGGTGGCGTTAAGTGTCAGACAAAATGTTTGGGGGGAAGCCGTTTTTGCGCAGCAACGGCGCTGGAACGTATCGGAAGCTTTGCGCTGATTCTGAAGCGCGTGCGCCTTCTCGCCCGGAGACTCCTGGCGTTGCGCTGGATCGTGGCAGCGTAAGTTCGCCAACAATAAGCCAATTTGGGTCAGGCCTCCGCAGCGCGCACGCAGTGGATCGTTGCGGCCTTTGGACTTTTATCGACTACGCTGGCACAGGTCCTACGTCCGCAGTGGCCACACTCACGAGCCGGTTGTCCTTACCCTCGTCGTGAACTTCGACGCGTAGCTTGGCGCCATGCGACGATGTTTTGAGGATTCGTGCATGACTCCGCAACGGCCCTGTCTTACCCAGAGATAGGAAATGAACAATCAAATCGTGCGTGACCCAGTCGCGCTCACCAACTGAACGTCCCGCACACTCCGCCGAATAGTCGAGCAGCATCGTGAGCACACCGCCTTGAAGTGCTCCCAGTGTGTTTCCCACATAGGGCGACAGCACCAACTCAACTTCGCCAGCGCACTCATCGACAACGGATACGCCAATGCGGTCGAGCACGGGTTGCACAAGCCCCGAGCCCTCGACCGCGAATTCGCTCCGCATATAGTCGTCACTTGGATCTGTGCGCTGGAATTCGCTGCGCGATTCAAGAATCGAAAACGTCACCGTCCCCATGCCGATCAACACATCGGGTTGCGACTCGCTCGTGACATCAACTTCGACCACGATGGTTGACTTTCCGTGACGTAATAAACGAGGACATGCCGCAATCACACCCGCATGTGGCGCAGCGAACTGATTCACAACCATGTCGCAGGTCGCGACCCAGTTCGGCGCCACAGCCCGGGTCGCGTACGCCCCCGCTGCGACATCGATCAACATCCCCAGCGTACCGGCTCTCACACCCGAAACGTTCGAACAAAGGTTTGGCACGACTTCGAAACTCGCCCGACAGTCGAGTGCCTGCATCTCGAACACGATGCCGAGATCGCGCAGGATATGCGGTGTAGGGGGGTAGCTCGGTGAAAGATCGTTCGTGGTTGCGCTCTGATCGCTCAATTGAAATATCGCCTCGAGAGTTAGGACGCGCCATTATGAGCGATTGCATGCGGCGTCACAAACCCGACATGCGGCCGACTAATACGGGAGTGTTCCCTGACCGTTGTTGGCTGCTGTTACAACAACATCTTCCGTCACGGGCAGGCCGTCTAGAAAGACCACCTCGCCGCCGCGTAGCGCGGGGACGCGAGGACCGGGGGTAATGATGCCGACAAGGTTCAACGGGTCACAGGCCGACAGTCGCACAACCTCTCCCTTGCGTCCTATCTTGCGCGTTCGGCGAAGCGCATCGACCGCTCCCGGAAGCGCGTATTGCTCTCCAACGAATCCACTCACGAACCTACCGCCGCGAATGCTGCCGCGTGCCTCCATGCGCCGGAACGCCCAGGCAATCTCCCGCCACGGAACTGCAAGTGTTTCCCGCGCAACCAGATCTCGAAACACGACGCCGTAACGCGCGAGCAATTGTTCAGCGATGGCTTCGGCAAGTTCGTCGGAGTCGACCTCTTTCGCCTCGCCAGAGTTCGGCCCAGGAAACAATGACCACCGACCTTCCGCGCTCGCACTGCCACGCGTTCCGCGGCGCAGCCCACGTTTTGTTCGGCGCTTTGAGGCCGTCCTCGCCCAGCGATCCCGCGAGCCGAGCAACGAGCGAACGGCCTGAAAGCCGTCGGCGCTCACCAACCCGCGCGTAACCAGATCCCAAAGTCCTTCTTCGATTTCTACCGGCAGTCGATTGGAAGACGAACCCAGTTCACTGTGAAAGAGTGCACCGCGTTCGCGCAAAGTCTCAAGCACCTCGCTCGCCGCTCCGGCACCCGGGTCACTCGGCTCGACTTCACCTCTCGTTGCAGCCAGCATCCACGAAAGATCGCCGCGCAGAAGAAACGCAATTGGAGTCGCCTTCGAAGGCGCACCGCCCCCGCGGCTCGGCGGCGCGTTGGGGTCAGTAACCTTGGGGCTAAGTCGACCCCACGCAACTTCGCCCGACATACAGTGACCGTCGAGCCAACTCGCGCGATAGCCTTTCAAACGGGAAGGAAGGATCGAATCTTCCCATGCGCCCGCTGCAAGCTCAAACCCCTGCAACTGCTCGACCACCGACAGCACGCTGCGCGCCCCTTCGCGACGGGTGTCCGGTGTAACGCGATGCCAGCGCAACAAAAACCGCATGTAGTCCTGCGCGCTGACGGGCTCAATTTCTCGCCGAAGCCGCTCCTGGGTACCAAGATGAATGCGAACCAACAGCCGCCGCGCACAAAATTGTTCGCCGCGCCCTTCGTCGTACTCGCCCCGTAGCGCAAAGCCTTCGTTCTCTAGGGTGGCCAACGCGACCTCGACGTCCACCGACGCAAGCCCCGTGCGGTGCATCAATTCAACCGCCGTCGTCGGCCCTGAACAATCGAGATGTCCGCGGACAACTTCACGCATGATGATTTCGGGAGCACCCGGGTCGCGGGTCGCCATGGCCTCGGGCAGTGCCGTGCTGGGTTCGCACAGCGCACCGGGGAAGATGACTTCGGCGGCGCGGCGGCGTTCGGCCGCACACCACAAGCGAGTATCTCCGACGCGAAGCGTGTAGGCGCGCCCCGTCTGGGTGAGCGCCTCAAAGTGTTCCCGCCACCCTGGCTCCGGTCGCGCGACGCCCAGGGAAAGCAACCAGTCGTGAACTTCCTCGGGATTGCGAGGCATCGGTCGCGCTTCTTCGCGCACCTGAGCGATGGCATCCGGCGAAAGCCTTCCAAGCTCTCGCGCTTCGACGGGCAAGCCGCGCCGCATCTTTACCGCTCGGGTCCGACGCTCTTCGAGCGGTGCATCGTCGAGGAAAGTGTATGGGCGGCTATTCAAAATTTCATGTGACAGCACAGAAGGCTCTGTGGTGTCTACGCAATGCACCTTCACGTCACCTGAGCGAAACCCCTTCACGACCTCGATCACACCCGGAAGGTCCATCGCCTCGTGGAGGCAGTCGTAGAGTGTCTGCCGAACCATCGGATGATTTGGGATTTCGATCGGGCCCGCGTCCAGGTTGTCTGCGCACGCTGCGAGGCTCGGAAAGAGCGCTGCCATCCAATCGTCCGCCTGCATGCGTTGGATCGGCGGCGGGTTTCGCCTTCCGCCCTGAAAGCGGAGCACAAGCAAGGCGCGATTCAAATTCCAACGCCATCGCGCGGTAAACATCGGCGAAGTCAAGACGGCCTGGGACAATGCCTCTTCGACACTGTTCGGATGCAAAAACTTTGGGACATCTTCAAGAGGAAAGCTGTGCTGCGGGCCTAACGACAAGACGATGGCATCGTCGCTGGCCGCCGCTTGCAGTTCGAAGTCGAAGTTCACACAGAATTTTTTGCGCAGCGCGAGGCCGAGACCACGATTGATACGCCCGCCGAGAGGTGAATGAACGACAAGCTGCATTCCGCCCGTGTCGTCGAAAAAGCGTTCGATCACCATCTGCTTTCGGGTGGGCAACACCCCCAGATTCGTGCGCCCCACAGTCAAGTAGCGCGCGATCTGATCCGCGGCGCTCTTATCGAGACAGCAGGCTTCGCTCAACCAGCTGCGGCCACCGTCCGGGTCATTGCGGTCGAGCCAAAGCGAAAATTCCTCCCGCAAGCTCGACACTTCATCCGAAAGTTCTTCGGTACGAGCCGGAGCTTCACCGAACCAGAACGGAATGGTTGGCGGTGCACCTTCCGCATTGGTCACGCGTACAACACCTGCTTCGACCCGACGAATACGCCACGACGTACTGCCGAGCAGGAAGATATCCCCCGCCATGCTTTCGATCGCCCAGTCTTCATCGACCGTGCCAATGAACGTTTCGTCGGGGTCCATGATGACCCGGTAGTCGGCGCGGTCCGGGATCGCACCACCCGACGTCAGCGCCGCAAGGCGTGCGCCGCGACGTCCTTTAATGACGCCGTTCACTTGGTCGCGATGTAGATAAGCACCGCGGCGTCCCCGCGCGGTTACGACGCCGTCCGAAAGCATCGTGATCAGTTCGTCGTACTGCTCCCGAGTCACGTCTTTGAACGGCGACGCCTTGATGACCAACTCAAAGAGCGCGTCTTCGCTCCACTCTTCCGCGCCACAGGCAGCGACAATATGCTGAGCCAGGATGTCGATCGGTGCGACCGGAGGCAAGATCGCGTCGAGCCGGCCCGCGACGACGGCGCGAAGAAGCCCTGCACATTCGACAAGCTCGTCTCGCGTCATCGGATAGAGGCGACCCTTGGGCGTTCCACCGCGCGAATGCCCAGAACGCCCGACACGCTGTAAGAACGTTGCGATCGCGCGAGGAGAGCCGATCTGACAAACGAGATCGACCGGACCGATGTCGATGCCCAATTCCAACGACGCTGTCGCGACCAACACCTTGAGGTCGCCAGCGCGCAATCTGGTCTCGACTCGTTGCCGGCGATCTTTCGACAAGCTGCCGTGATGTGCGGCAACACTTTCGGCGGGCAATCTGTCAACGAGTAGGTGGGCCAAGCGTTCAGCGAGGCGGCGTGTATTGACGAAGACCAGCGTCGTGGTGTGTTGCCCTACGAGGTTTGCGATTTGGTCGAGCACCTCTCCCATCTGCTCGCCCGAAGCCACCGCTTCGAGATCGCTTTCCGGAAGCCCAACCGCAAGGTCGAGCGTGCGCTGGTGCCCGCAGTCGACCACCTGACAAGCAGGCGACGAGTCTGCGTTGGATCGCTCTGCACCAGCTCCGACGAGCAATCGCGAGATCGTTTCGATCGGTCGCTGGGTCGCGGACAAACCGATTCGAGTCGGCCGCGTATCGCAAAGTGCTGCGAGCCGTTCGAGTGAAAGCGCGAGATGCGAACCGCGCTTGTCCCGGGCAACAGCATGAATTTCGTCGACGATCACCGTGTGGACACCGCGCAGGATCTCGCGACTCCGTTCGGCGGTAATCATCAGGTACAACGACTCGGGCGTGGTAATCAACAACTGCGGCGGGCGCTTCAACATGGAAGCGCGCTGACTCGCTGGCGTGTCTCCGCTGCGAACGCCAACGCGAATGTCCGGCGCTGCACTGCCTAACTCTTTCGCGATCGTTGCGATTTCGGCGAGCGGCTCGTCGAGGTTCTTCTTGATGTCGACGCCGAGCGCCTTTAGTGGCGAGACATAGACGACCTGGGTTCCATTCCTGTCGTCTTCGCCCAAGCGAAACGCTTCGGCTTCGCGGTACAAGCGATCGATGCAGACCATGAACGCGGAAAGGGTTTTGCCCGAACCGGTCGGCGCTGCGATGAGCGTGTCGACGTTGCGCGCGATCGTGGGCCAACCCGCGGCCTGGGGTTCCGTCGGGCCTTCGGGAAACTTGCGCTCGAACCAGGTTCGAACGGCGGGATGAAAGGCTTCAAGAACGGGGTGGGTTGCGGACATCGACATGGGTCGAACCAAGTTAGCAGCGCCCGGGCCTGTAGAAAATTAAACGGGCGCGCCTTGGTGACAAACTTCTTACACAGCCCCGCGCCGCTCTTTAGGCCGGCGCAACCTGCACCACGATCCCGTTCGCGACGCTCGTGCCTGAGGGCACGTCCATCGTGTATTCGTCGAGGAGTTGATTTGCATTCGTTCCAGCCTGCTTGTCGTTCGCAACCGAAATTCGAGTGTTATTGGTGTCGTGGCCATAACCGTGGGGCAGGCTCACGACGCCCTGCATCATTTCGTCGCTCAGCACGACCGGAGCGGTCACGCTCCCAGCCCGCGCCGAAATTTTCGCGCTACCGCCATCGCTCAGGCCGAGGCGTTCGGCATCCCGTGGATTGACCAGCAGGGTGCAGCGTTCGGGCCCCTTGGCGAGATTGGGCAAATTGTGGAGCCACGTGTTCATGTTGCGCAACTGGCGGCGACCGATCAGCACCAGCCGATCGGCATCGCGACGTTCTGCCATGCTGGCCAGTAGCCGCTCGATGTCTGTTTCGAAGATCTCATGCACAAGTTTCAAACGGCCATGATCTTTGCGGATCATTTCGGGCAGACGCGGTTCTAGGGCACCGAGATCCACCGCCGCGTTTGCGTCGCGAATTTGGGTGAGAGTCAGGCCGTCCGATGCGTCATCAAACGCATCGCCGAAGGGACCCGACCGAATCATCAGATCGAGGAGTCGTTCAATTCCACGCTCGGTGCCGAGCTTCGCCCGGGCATCGTCGATGGAAACGTTTTCGCACGGTGTCCCCGGTTTCCCGATGAACGTCGCGAGCATCCCCTCGAAGAGCATCGTATCGAGCACCGAACCTTCTGTGCCCGCCGTGTGCGCGGTGAGTTCGAGGAGAACATCACCTAGGTCTTGAAGACCCTCGGCGGGGTCGAAGATTTGTGGCGAATAGCGCGCGAAGTTTCGAACCGCGGTACCGGCAAACAAGAAGTCGTAGTTCGCGCTCTCCATCTGGACCGTGGTCGGCAAGATCAAGTCGGCATGTCGCGTCGTCTCGTTCAAATAGATGTCTACCGCGACCATGAAGTCAAGTTCTTCCATTGCCGCAGAAAGCCGAGCGCCATTCGGCGATGAAAGCACGGGATTCCCGCAAACCGTGACGAGTGCGCGCGCCCGCCCCTCTCCCGCCGACGCCTCTTCCAACTCTTCCGCCATCACGGCAACCGGCAGCTGCGCTTCGTATTCGGGAATGCCCCGCACGCTCGACTTCCAGCGTCCGTAGTTGAGTTCAGCGCCATCCCACAAGTAGCGCTCGGCCTGTCCCGTGGCCGGCCGCGTGAACATCGACCCGCCTTCACGGTCAAGGTTACCGGTGAGCACGTTCACCACATCGACAAGCCAGCTCGCGAGGGTTCCGAACTCTTGGGTGCAGGTGCCGATGCGTCCGTAACAGACTGCACGATCTGCCGCGGCGAAATCGCGCGCAATCGTGCGAATGTCAGCGGCGGGAATACCGGTCGTCTCGGCAACCGTTTCTGGTGAAAAGGGTTGGGCGAGTTCGCGGACGCGATCGACCCCGTCCGTGAATTCTGCGAGTCGGCCCAGGTTTACGAGGTCTTCGGCAAAGAAGACATTGACCAGTGCAAATAGGAAGAAGGCGTCTGTACCCGGCACGATGAAGTGATGGGCGTCGGCGACTTCGGCCGTTTCGGTACGGCGCGGGTCCATGACGATGAGACGTCCACCGCGGGCCTGCAGGTTTTGAATTTCTTTCTTGGCGTTGGGTGCGGACATCAAACTGCCCTGGGACACAAGCTGATTGCCACCGAGTGAAAGCATGTACTGGGTGCGCTGAATGTCAGGGATCGAAATCGCCCACATGTCGCCGTACATGATGCTGCTTGTCAGGTTCTTCGGCTGTTGGTCCATACTGCCAGCTGAGAACAACCGCTCGCTATCCATCGCTTGCAAATACATAGGAAAGTTCAGCATCCCCGAAGCGCTATGTCCGATCGGGTTTCCGATATAGGTCGCGATCGCATCTTTGCCGTGGGCTTCGCGAATCGAAGAAAGCCGTTCGCCCGCGTAACGATATGCCTCGTCCCATGACATTTCTTCCCAGCCGCTTTCGGTCTTTCGAAGTGGGCGAGTTAGGCGCTCTGGGTCTTCGTACAAACCCTTCACCGCGGTCGCTTTCGGGCAGACGTAGCCTTTGCTGCGCGGATCATTGTCGTCACCGCGCACCGACAAGATCTTTTTTTGCACCCGATCGACTTTCAGTTCTAGACCGCAACACGCTTCGCAGATCGGACACGACCGCGTAATGGTTTCGGAGTTGGAAGACGCGGTGGGGGTCGGGCTGGCCATCGGGGAATCCTCTCGCGGGTCATAGGTTGTGTCGAACCTTAACATGGGGCGATTTACGACATCGACTCGCGTATCGGCGCCGCCGCGCAACTCCGCCTCAACGTCACGAGGCAAACTACACGCACCCCCCAATTCGGAGCTGCAGCGCGAGAGCCCCCCCGTACGAACGCCTGCTAGGGTACGCCGCAACCATGGCCCGCCTCGCACCCAACTTTCCCTTCGCCCCCGAAAAACTTCCCTTCTTCTATGGCTGGGCGATTGTCGCAGCGGCAACGGTAGGCGTTGTGATGAGCGTCCCCGGTCAGACGATGGGGGTCAGCGTCTTCACCGACCATTTGATCGCCGCCACCGGCCTCACGCGACTTGAACTGACCTACACCTATCTCGGCGGCACGCTTGCGAGTAGTTTGTTGTTGCCGAGGGGAGGCCTATTTCTCGACCGTCACGGTTCGCGCATCACTGCCATATTCGCTTGCGCGGTGGTTGCCCCGACACTCTGTGCCTTCGCACAACTCGACATCTTGGCCCACGCGGCTTCGGAGCTTGGCGGTTTCGAAAGAACATCTCTCGTAGCCGGGTGCATCCTGACGCTGGGTTTCATGGTTCTGCGCTTTAGTGGCCAGGGCATGCTCACCATCGCATCGCGCACCATGATGGCCAAGTGGTTCGAGCGACGGCGTGGCTTGGTTGGCGGCATTTCAGGTTTGTTTATCTCGGGCGGGTTTGCGATCGCGCCGGTTTTACTTCAGCTCTTGATCGACTTCGCCGGCTGGAGAGGGGCGTGGTTCATCCTCGCGGGTGTCGTTGGCTTCGGTATGGGAACGGTCGCCTTAATTTTCTTTCGCGAGAGCCCCGAAGATCATGGGCTTCTCATGGATGGCGACGCTGCACCCAGTCCAATGGGCACCGCTGCAAGCGAAGCGCCCCAAGCAGACGAGCTGAGTTTTACCTGCGACGAAGCGCTTCGGACCGCGCGCTTCTGGTCCGTAACACTCGCACTCACCGTGCAGGCCATGGTGTTCACCGGTGTCACGTTTCACATCATGGACATTGGTATCGACACAGGTATCGGAGCACGCGAGGCCGTCAAAATCTTTATTCCCAACGCGATCGTCAGCACGTGCGTGGGGCTGTTCTCTGGCTGGCTCGCAGACCGTGTGTCGGTAAAATTTCTGGTCTTGGCTTTCACAAGTTTCCAGTGCCTCGCATATGTGGGGGCCGGACGCCTTGGAGAGCCCCCATTCCTCGTCATGATGATCGTGGGTTGGGGGTGCGCGGGCGGACTCTTCAACACGCTGCTCAACGTCGCCATTCCGAACTTCTTCGGACGCACGCACCTTGGTGCCATTTCGAGCGTGCAGATGAGTTGCATGGTTGCAGGCAGCGCCCTCGGCCCCGCCTTCCTCGCCGCCGCAAAAACGTACCTCGGTTCGTACCGAGTGGGGCTTCTATGGTGCTGCGTGATTTCGGCCGCGGTGTTCGTCTTCGCGCTGCTGTCGCCGGGGCCGCCGGCGAGGGAAGTAGGCACCGACGCGTAGTGGGTACGACCCGATTTCCAAGCGGTCGCCGTGAAGACGAAATGCCGGGTTATGTTGTGAACACCGATTACAACGACCGACTAATCACGCTTTGACGGGGCCGAAAATGGACTCGGACTCAAGAGCCCGGACACAATAATAATAAACGCCAGGAGCATGACGATCGTGACCAAAGCTTCTACTGCCGGCGGCATCGGCATCGGCATCGGCATTGTCTCCACATTGGGTCACGTACACCTATTGCGGCGTAGACTCCTCGCTTAGCCTTACCTCGACACCGCCATCAACCACGCACACAGGAAATGACTGCAGCCCTTTTCGTGCAGGCGGGCACATCACAGCCCCAGTGCGGACGTCAAAGCGGGCACCGTGTACCGGACATTCGATCTCGCCACCGATCAAGCGCCCCGAACTCAATAGCACCCGCGCATGGGTGCAGGAGTTTTCGATTGCGAACACTTCGCCATCGATGTTGCAGAGCAAAACCTTCTGCTCGTTTACCGTGATGGACTTCGTGTTTCCGGGTTCGGGCACATCGGTTTCAACAAAGATCGCTTCCACATTTCCAGTCACCGACTACGAGCCCTCACTTTCGAGATATTCATCCATGTTGTGATGGAAGTGGCGTATGCGGATTTCTTGGTTGCCCAGGTGCAAACCGGTAAAGCCCGCCGAATGCATTCCATTCTGAATGCGCGGCAGATTGTACGTATCCTGGGCTAGAAGTTCGCCACCGCCGCCAACGGGCTGAAGCAGCAAGTCATCGCTTGCGACATGGAACTCGGGCTCCGGGCGGGGAATCTGCGCGTTCGGCAAACGCACCAAATTATAGAAATCGAAGAACATGCGATCGGGGTCTGTCGGATGCGGGCGATGGCGGAACAACCAAGCGCTGCGGCCAAAGATGTTAAACGTGATATTGGGAAAGATGCTGTAGTGAAAATCGTCGACGAGCTGCGCGTCGTTGAGTTCTGAAAAGTCGGCCCCCATCGCGGGACCTTGAATTTCACGGACCGCCTTCGCGATCGCAGGACGAACATCCAGCGCGCCACCCGTGAACGTCGCGGGGTCAATACCCGCGCTCGCGAGGAAATGTTCGCGAATGGTTTCGTTCACGTTGCCATGCTCGGGGTGTCGCGGGCTTGCAACGGCGAGCTGTAAAATCATTCGCGAGTGACGACCAAAACAATCGTACGCACAGTTCACGTCGTCG
The DNA here is from genome assembly GCA_041891195.1 of Myxococcota bacterium. Taxonomy (GTDB): domain Bacteria; phylum Myxococcota_A; class UBA9160; order UBA9160; family UBA4427; genus DUBZ01. Next base: position 19,165 of record JASDVE010000179.1, read on the forward strand.
TTTACGTCGAGGGTGTCGGGGTGCGTTCCCATGATGTGATACGACTCGTGGAACGCGTCCATCGAAGTCTTCCAGTTGCACGGGACCTCGATCGTGTACTCGTTGAGGATCTTCATCTCTTCGAAGTGATAGGGGTCGAGGTGCTCGGGAATGTTCTCTAGATAACTTCCGAGCGTTTCGGCATCGGGGTCGAGGTTGATGAAGACGAAGCCAGCCCATTGATCGCAGTGCACGGGGCGCAAACCCAACTCGTCACTCGGACATCCCTGACTGAAAGTTTCTGCGTCGACAGCGCGCTCAAGTGATCCATCGACTCCAAAACGCCATGCGTGGAACAAACACGTGAAGGCCCCTGCGCGGCCACGCCCCGGTTCGACGAGTCGGTTTCCACGATGCGTACACACGTTATGGAACGCCGCGATCCCGCCGTCGGCTTGCCGTACGACCAACACAGAATCACGACCCACTTCGTACGTAAAGTAGCTACCCGGCTCAGCAAGATCGCTTTCAAAACCCGCCAACAGCCAGACCTTCGGCCAGAGTCGCTGGTCTTCGAGGGCCTTGTATTGCGGCGAGACGTAGCGCTCCTTCGGAATCGGCGCGGTACCCAGCTCGGGAACGGGCGACCTTTCCATTGGAGTCGGTGGGAGTTTCGCCGTCACGACGTCAATAGCCAAACGTGTTTCCTCGCTTTTGTCGCACCCAGCTCACCCCGGCGATTGCGCGCCGCGAATCACCGCACCCGGCCGCGCGCCGGTTTCTTCGCCGTTGCGGAAAGTCACTTCTCCACTCACGATCGTCGCCGTATAGCCCTCCGCCTTTTGGATCAGGCGCTTCGCCCCACCAGGCAAGTCGTTCACGAGGTACGGAAGGTCAAGTCGTAGTTTGTCGAAGTCGATCACGTTGAGATCAGCCTTGTAGCCTTCCTTCAACTGGCCGCGATCGTTGAGGCCGTAAAGTTCAGCCGTGTCTTTGGTCATTTTCTTGACCGCGAACTCAATCGGAAATTTCGGGCCCCGCTTTCGGTCTCGGGCCCAGTGGGTGAGTAGGTACGTCGTCATCGACGCGTCACAGATCGCACCCGCGTGGGCGCCGCCATCACCGAGTCCGAATGCCGAGTCAGGGTGTTCGATCATTTCGCGCATCGCTTCGAGATCGCCGTCGTGATAGCCCACGAGTGCAACCATCAAGAGCGCCTTGCCGTCGAGCTCGAGCATTTCGTCGTAGAGGACGTCATGGGGATCGCGACCGCTTTGCTTCGCGATGGCCTCGATACTCTTTTCAGACGTGGGCTCGTAGTCGGGCACTTCGCCCAACACGAAAATCTTGTGCATGCCCGAAAGCACGAACGAAAGGAGCGGCTCTTCATCCACTGGCGCCTCGGCCAAGATCTTCGCCTTGACTTCGGGCTTACGCAGTTCGCGCACGCGCTCTTCGAGGGGCAGATCCGCTAACGCAGCGAAGGTCGGGCGAAAGCTATAGGGCGAGAAGGTCTGCAGACCAATCAACAACATGGTCGGCCGCGAGCCGACCTGCGGTCGCAGCCTGGAACCTTCTTCTCTGCTTTCATCGACGATGTCTAGAATTTCTTTCCAGAGCCGCGGCTCCTGATCAATCTGCAGTAGTGCGAAGCTCACCGGGCGTCCCGTTTCCTTCGAAAGCCGGCGCATCCATGCGACTTCTTTGTGAGGGAGCGAAAGGTCTTCGCCCATCACGCCGCCCGGCGCGAGTTCGAACACACCCATGTTTGTTTCTTTGAGCGCGCGACCAATACCGAACAGTTCGTCATCGGCTGCGAACGTGCCGGGGACCGGCTCACCGTCGACGGCCCGATGCACGAGTGTACGAGAAGAAGAAAAGCCAAGCGCTCCGGCTTCGAGTCCTTCCTTTACGATGGCCGCCATCGCTTCGATATCTTCGGGAGTCGCGGGTTCGTTCTTCGCACCGCGATCGCCCATGACGTAACCCCTGACGGCGCCATGGGGAACCTGGGTACCGAGATCCATCACATGCTTGTGTTTTTCCAACGCATCCAGGAATTCGGGAAATGTCTCCCAATCCCAAACAATGCCTTCATTGAGCGCAGTGCCCGGGATGTCCTCGACGCCTTCCATCAACTCGACCAACCATTGCCGCTTCTCCGGCTTCACGGGAGCGAAGCCAACACCGCAGTTCCCCATCACGACCGTCGTCACCCCATGCCAGCACGAAGGCGTAAGAAGTTCGTCCCATGTTGCTTGGCCGTCAAAGTGAGTGTGAATGTCGACCCAACCCGGCGTGACGATCTGTCCGGTTGCGTCGATGGTTTCGGTCGCAGTCGCGTCGGCGATGTCACCGATCGCAGCAAGTTTGCCGTCGCGAACCGCAACGTCGCCCTTGAACGGAGCGTTACCCGATCCGTCGACGATGGAACCATTTTTGATGAGAAGGTCGTACGACATATTTCACTCCTGCGGCCCGAAATGGGGTACCGCTACGTGCCGCGTTGGTTGGGATTTCGCGCGGTCGAGCAACCATAGCGTTGTATGGCCGGGTCTAAGCTGCTCGCGTTTTGCACGTGTCGGCTGGACGTAATCGCGGAGGCCTAGCGCTCGCGTGCGACGTGGCGCCCGAGAACCTCCGCCACGCAGCAGGTGACGCGCTTGCCCGTCGATATATCGAGGAACTCGTTTGGTCCGTGGGCGTTCGAGCCGGGCCCAAGAACCCCGGTGATCAAAAACTGTGCAGCAGGGAATTTTTCGCCCAGCATCCCCATAAAGGGAATCGAGCCGCCCTCTCCCATATAGACCGCCGGCGCGCCAAAATAATGAGTCGATGCTTCGTCAACCGCGCTGCCAAGCCAGCTCGCAAGAGCGGGAGCTTCCCAGCCTTGACCGGGCTCGCCCAGTTCGAACGACACCGTCGCACCGTATGGCGGGTTGGCCTCTAGAATTTCTTTGAGTCGGAGGCTAGCCGCCTCTGCATTGATGGTCGGCGGCAATCTCAACGAGAGTTCGAGAGACGTGTATGGACGCAACACGTTCCCAGCACTTTCGAGAGAAGGCATTCCCGCAACTCCCGTCACCGAGAGCGCGGGGCGCATCGTTCGGTTGAGAACCAACGCGGTGTGGTCTGGGTTCACGGGTTCGGTTGCACCGGTAAACGGAAACTTTGCGCTAACGCCGTCGCCGAGAACTTGGGCTGCAAGTGCCGCTTGATCACGCCTGGCTTGTGAGATCTCGGCGTGAAATTCGTGACAGCGAATTTCGCCGGTCGCCGGGTCTTCGATGCGATCGAGTAGCGCACGCAAGATCCGAAAACTCGACGGCACGACACCGCTCGCGTCACCTGAATGAACGCCCTCGTTCAACACATCGACGCGCAGCGTTCCCGTCACAAGACCGCGCAAACTCGTGGTGCTCCAGAGTTGGTCGTAGTTCCCGCAGCCGCTGTCGAGACACACCACCAAGCTCGGCGATCCAATGCGACCGGCAAGCCGGTCGATGTAGTACGGGAGATCGAAGCTGCCGCTTTCCTCGCAGGCTTCAATCAAAATCGAGCAACGGGCGTGAGCGCCACCAAAAGTCTGGAGCGCGCGAATGGCGGTAAGGGACGCGAATGCCGCATAGCCGTCGTCCGCTCCACCGCGTCCATAGAGGCGGTCCCCTTCGCGCTTCGGTTTCCAAGGACCGAGGTCCTCGCGCCACCCCGTCATCTCGGGCTGCTTATCGAGATGACCATACAGAAGGACGCAGTCGTCATCGTTGTTGTCGTCCTCAACGCCGGAAGTCGCCAACACCTCCATATAGATGACGGGCGTCCGCCCATCGAGCTGCACGACTTCGACCGTGAGTCCTTCTATGGCCTGCGCGCGACACCAAGTTTCAATCAACGCAACCGCCTGGGCCATATAACCGTGGGCTTCCCAATCCTCGTCGAAGGCGGGAGATTGGTTGGGGATCGCGATGTAATCGATCAACTCGGGAACGATGCTCTCTTCCCAGACGTTCGCAACGAACTCGGTGAGAGCGGGATGATCCAGTTCAGAAACGAAAGACGTATCGGCCATTGGGCCATGATATGGAAACGGGCAACGGTTCGTCGAGTCAATGACTC
>JASDVE010000180.1:0-2889 GCA_041891195.1 Myxococcota bacterium
CGTCCGTCTTTCGATCCTGGATCGGTTGCCGAACGATCAGGGACGACGTGTCGGGTTCCATCGGGAGCCAGTTCTTGCCGGGTTGTTCTTTGCAGCTGAGAATGATTTCGAAGTTGCCGTCCTGACCGTTGTCCTGAACGTTGTCGAGATCGAGATCGACGCCTTCTATATAGCCGCTCTGCCCCATGCGGCCGCCCGAACCGTAGTTTCCGACATAGGTCCCCATGCCGAGGTAGTGCACGGTATTGCGCTTGCCTCTGATGCGATATTCATGGGCTCCAGAGATCGCGGCACTCTGGTAGTAGTTGTCCGGGTTGTCGGCACCGATCTTCACGGTTTCATGGGCTGGGCGCCGCAAGATCGGAAACTCGGGGTCGGCGAATTCGATGTAGGATTCGAGTGCGACGCGAGTCAGTCGACTCAGGTAGCGAAAGCCTTCGGCGCGCTCGAACGCGTCATCGGGCGTCGCGTCGCGCAGGATGACCTTGCCGGCGCTGCGCAGTGTTTCGCAGAAGTCGTCCCAGCTCTGTCCGCTCTGGACTCGAGCGTCGGAGTCTTTGGTCACGCGGTCCTCCTCGCTCAGCCTCAACGAAGAGGCCTTCCCGGAACGTGCAGGATCAAGCCTTCGCCGCGCCTTCGAGAAGCCATTCGATCAAAACGCCGTACATGCCGCCCACGGTGTTCTTCGCCGTCTCGTCATCAATGCCTTCTTTGGCCACGAAGTTTCCCGTCCATTCGATCTGACAACCGGTGCCGACTTCGGTCACGATCGCGTAAGCGGCGTATTCGTCGACAGGCATCGGGTTGTTTTCGGGGATCGAGTAGGCAACTTTGCGCTTGAGGTCGTCGCGCTCGGTCAACATTTCACGCACCGGCGGGTTCTCCGGCGGGCCTGCAAAGATGGCTCGCACCATGCCAACCCCGTCGCCTTCGACGTCGGTCTTCGTCACCCCCTTCATCCAACTCGTATTGCCGAAGTCGGCGAGCAGATCGTAGACAGTCTCTGCCGAAAGATTCGAATCGCGGGTCACCGTAATTTCCAACATATGAGACTCCTTGTGGGCTGCACGTGTTTGGCCAGGATGTGGCCGTTAATCGAGAACCGAGCTTGCGATTAACTCTTCGAGATGGCTGGTGTCCCACCAGGTGATCTGCAGCTGCTTTGCACGGCGGAAGAAGAGCTGGATGTCATACTCGACCGTGAAGCCGACGCCGCCCCAAACCTGTTCTGCCATCGCGGTGAGATCGCGATACGTGTTGCAAGCAAAGAGTTTCGACATCGGTGCGAGGCGATCGAGGGGTTTGCCTACTTCGGCTGCCCATGCGGCTTCGTACATGAGGGTGCGCGCACCGGCAACAAGCGTTGACGCATCGGACAAGTAGTGAGAGATGGCTTGGAATGCTCCGAGGGGTTTGCCGAACTGCTCTCGCTGTTTGGTGAACTCTACTGTGATGTCGAGGGCCTGCTCGGAACCGCCGACTGCGAAAGCGGAGAGGACGATCACGCCTTCGTACATCGCGGCGGTAAACGATGCCCAGTCGCCAACAATGTCGGCCTTTGTTACTGCAACACCGTCGAAGTCCACCCGGTACTGGGTGTCGGACGAAAGGCTCAGCGCCTGGGTGAGCTTCACACCCTGCGCATTGGGGTCGACGAGAAAAACGCTGATGTTTGTGTCGGCATCGCCGGTGCGCGCGAGAACCAGCATGCGGTCTGCTGAGCTTGCGTAGTGGACGTTGAGTTTGGTGCCTGAAATCGTGAAGCCGTCCCCGCTCGCCGTCGCACGGACCTGAACACCCTTGGGGCCGAAGCCGTTGGCGGGCTCCATCCATGCCGGCGTCAGGATTGCGTCGCCGCTTGCGATCTTGGGCAACCATTCTTTCTTCTGGTCGTCGCTGCCGCTTGCGAGCAAGACCTTGGCCGAAAGGAAGGCGCTGTGGAAGTGAGGTGTGGGGCAGAGCGAGCGACCGATCTCTTCGTACGAGATGGCGGCTTCCATGATGCCCATGCCCGAACCCCCGAATTCTTCGGGGATGATGATGCCGGTCAGGCCGAGTTCTGCGAACTGCTTCCAGAGATCGTCGGGGTAACCCTTCGGATCATCTTCCATTGAGCGGACAACGTCTGTCGGGCAGAGTTGGTTGCAAACGCCGCGCACGGTTTCGCGGAGCATGTCTTGTTCTTCGGAGAAATCGAGATTCATGTTGGCTTCCTCTGTGTAAATGCTTTTGGTCTGCGACCAGTTATGAGATGGTTGGCTACGCGCTGAGTGCGCGCTTCGTGTCCGAGCGGGTCGATGTGAAATGGCGCGACTTCACTTCGGCCCTTACGGCTTCCACTGCTCTCCCTTGCGCTTCCACGGGTTGTCGTTGTCGTCACTTGGGAGGGCGACGCGTACGGTGCAGTCGGTCACCGTCTTTTTTTCGACCGACAAGTTAATTTCCAACGTGGCCCAGTGGCAGCCGGTTTCGTCGGCCGCGACTTCTTTCACGGACCCCTTGAAGACCATCTTGTCGTTCGGGTAGACGGAGTCCTTCATGCGGAAGTGCATCTTGCCCAAGCGACCCTTCGGCCCCGACCAGTCGGTCACGTAGCGCTCGAACCAAGTCGACTGGTTGGGCGTGTTGAGGAAGATGTCGCGGGTTCCGTTGCGGTGGATCGCGAAGTCCCGATCGTGATGCATTGGACGACAGTCGCGGGTCGCAATTGCGCCGATGATCACGGTTGTCGCGGTGACGTCGTAGGAGAAGTCAGGAAGGTCGTCGCCGACATTCACCTGGTTTGCGGTCAAGTTCGCAATGGCTTCACTCATTTTGCGTGCCTCCGATAACCGAAGCCGGTGTACGACTCCGTGCCCACGTATTCGTCGCGCTGGTTGTGATAGACGA
>JASDVE010000180.1:2899-8586 GCA_041891195.1 Myxococcota bacterium
ACACACGACCGGTGCCGAGCTTGGTCGTTTTCGGATCGCTGATTGAGCGAAGGATCTGCGCAGTCCGCAACATGTCGTCGGGGCGAACCGGTTCGCCGAACATCACGGTGTAGTCACTCATGATGGCTTCGGGCAGGTCGAGGGCTTCCTTCAAGTCGAAGTGGATCTGAAGTGGAAGCGCCTGCTTGGTGCGGCCGGGTGCCCAGTGGTGGGGGCGGAACCAGGTCGAGATCATCGTCGGCGGTGCGATCACACCGTCCGTCAATTCGTCAGAGACCTTGTCATCCCAGTAGAGCGGGTTGCCCATTTCGACCGACGAGCACGCCGTCCAGATGTAGCCGCGTTCAACGGGGAACTCGCCCACTTCCTTGTAGCGCTCTTCGCCAACCCAGGCCGCGACGTCCGCGGGGACCTCGGGCAGTGTTTCTGACATTACGGAACTCCTGTTTCTCGCTGTTCTTTGCAGCGCTGTGTTTGCGAACGTGTTCGATCGACGGCAGTCGCGTGCTACGCGACGGCACCTTCGGCACTGAGTTTTTCAATTTCATCCGCGTTGTAGCCCGCGGCCTTGAGCAGTTCGCTTGCGTCGCTCTCGCCAAACGCACGAACCTTGTGAAGCGGTTGGTCGCGATTGCCGCCAGCAAGAATCGGTGAGACCTGCTCGAAGTCGCCGTGCTCGGCATGGTTTGCCTGCATGAAGATCTTGCGGTCTTTGTAATGCGGCTGTTCAACGACTTCGGGAATCGTCAGCACCGGTGCCACGCAGGTGTCGTTCGCCGCGAGGGCTTCCGTCCATTCGTCACGCGTCTTGGTGAGAAATGCCTGCTTGAAGGCTTCGCGGATCTCGTCCTGCATCGCGTCGTCCATTTGCGACTTCGCGTATTGCTCAAGCCCAAGAGCTTTGCAGAGGTTTGCGAAGAACTTGGGCTCGATCGCACCCACTGAAACCCACTTGCCGTCGCTAGTCGGATAGACGTCATAAAAGGCATAGCGGCCGGTCAAGAGCACTTCACGGGGGCCTGCGATTTCGCCGGTAGCGAGGTACTGGTCGATCGAAAGTGCCATCAGGGACAAGACGCCCTCGGTCGCCGATACGTCGAGGAAGCTTCCGTTGCCCTGGGTCCCGCGACTTACGAGTGCGGCCATGATCGACATGGCGGCATGCATCCCGCCGCCTGCGCTGTCCGCCACCGTGGCACCGGGGATCGGAGGGCCACCGTCTTCGCGCGGTTCGGTGCAAGCAAGGAAGCCCGACATCGCGAGATAGTTGATGTCGTGTCCCGCCCAGGTCGATGCCGCGCCGTCTTGGCCGTAGCCTGTCGTTGAGCAGTAGACGATGCGCGGGTTTCGCGCCGAGATGTCGTCGTACCCAATGCCGAGTCGCTTGACGACGCCGGGGCGAAAGCTCTCGATCACGACGTCGGCGTTTTCAGCGAGGCGAAGGAAGCCTTCGCGGCCGGAGTCGGACTTCATGTTGATGGAGATGTGCTTGAGGCCGCGCCCCGCGCCGTAGGTGTGGAAGGGCGGTTGAATTTGCACGCTTCTCTGCGGTGCCAGAGGGCCAACTTGAATGACCTCGGCGCCGTAATCAGCCAGGGTTCGTGCCGCGCGCGCAGCCGGCCCAACGCTCGCGAGGTTGAGCACGGTGATGCCGTCGAGTAGGGGGGACGCGGACATGGAGGCCTCGGGAATCCGAAGATCGAACCTGGAGTGGAAGAAAGCAGGGCGTCCGACTATATACGAGACGGAGCGTATTGTAAATGATTTCGGAACTGCGGAAAGGAGCGGTACCGTCAGTCATTCGGCTGTATCTCAGGTGCAAGAAAAAGAGACAAATACCTAAAACTATTGGTCAAATTATATTTTGGCGCCCGCGCAGTTATAGGCTGCCCAGCACATCCCCTACCCGATCGAGCTCGCTTACATCCCGGGTTGTGGGTACCAAACTCACTTCGTCCGCCCCGGTGTCCTCGATGCGACGAAGCATGTCGCGCAGACCCTGAGGCGTGTCACAGTTGACCGTCTTTGCAAGCTTCTCCGCGACGCCTTCTCCAAAGAAGTTGAGGTAACGCGTCAGGTAGTTGTCGAGCTGGCTGCGCGCATCACCCCCCAATGCGAACCAAAAACTGGTGACGAGGCGCGGTGGCTTTTCTCGTCCGGCTTCCTTCCAGCTCGCACGGGCTCGATCGAAGGCCTGGTTGATCTCGTCGATCGACGGGGCAAAGCTGAATCCCGCAAGTCCGTCCGCCCAACGTGACACGTGCTTGATCGCAGGCTCGCTCAACGACGCAACCAAAATTTCAGGACCTCCCGGTTGTAGAGGGGCGGGCTCGACTGGCCGGAGCGGTCCCTCCACCACCATCTCTCCTGCCCAAACGCGCTTCATGGTCGCGATCTGCTCTTCGAGTTGCGAAAGCCTTCGTTTCCCAAACACGGCGCCTACCGCCTGGTAGTCCTCCTCGCGCGCTCCCGCCCCAACGCCAAGACACAAACGACCGTTCGAAATGATGTCGATCGTCGCGAGTTCTTTCGCACGGTTTACTTCGTTGTGCATTGGCATAATGAGCACGTACGACATGATGGGAACGCGTTCCGTCACCGCTGCGGCGACACTCAGCGTCACCATCGCGGCGTGATTGGGGAAATTGATGCGCTCGCCGACGGCCAGGCTCGAATAGGGGCCTTCGTCGATCCCTTTGCACCAGGCGAGTACGTCGTCGCGTGTCATGCCTGGAACCATCGACGGGATGTTCATTCCAATTTTCATGGTGATTTGAATCCTTGTTCGGCGAAGAGGGTCGTTGGCGGCGGGTTGCGTGCCCCTCGTGTTGCATTCGGTTACATCAAAGTTTTGTGAACGTCACCTCGCCCCATTTCCTCGCAACACGAAGGATTTTGATGAGTCCCAAACGCTGAAGGGGGGAAGCAACGATCCCGTGAGTGTCGCGCAGTGAGCAGCTCTATGGGGGCATGGAGCATGGACCTGCAAGCAAATGCCGACGCAGAACACAGTAAGTTCAACGGGGGTCCCCACCTTGGTTTTACCAGCATCGAGCCGAAGGGGGACGATCGATGTAGGGTCGTCCCGTTGCGTGGGCCACTCCTATTTGACGAGCCGTTCCGGACGGTGACGGTTTTTGTACGACCCAGTCGCTTTCGACGGGTAGGGACATTTTACAGCCCCTTCCTGTTGCCGGACATACGGATTGACCTCGACTTCACATCCGCAACCGGCTCGGTCTGCGATTTTTGAGATAGGTTCTAGGCTTTCGCCATCACAGCGATGTGCCGGGACGACGTATCGATGAAGATCGGGATCACGATCCACGCAACCGACAAGGCGATTTCGCCGATCGAACTCGCTCGCGAAGCCGAAGCGCGCGGGTTTTATTCTCTCTATATCCCCGAGCACACCCACATCCCCGCGAGCCGACGTACTCCTGCGCCGACGGGGAGTGCAGAACTTGGCGAAGAATACTTTCGAAGCCCCGACCCCTATGTGGTGCTCGCGGCGGCGGCGAGTGTGACGGAACGAATCCTTCTCGGCACCGGGATCGCGCTTCCCGCGCAACACGATCCGATCGCCTTGGCGAAACAAGTTGCAACGCTCGACATGATTTCGAACGGTCGCGTGGTGTTGGGGATTGGCTTTGGCTGGAACGTAGAAGAGATGGAGAGCCACGGCGTCGTGTTCAAAACTCGGCGCGCTCAGGTGCGCGAACACATGCTCGCCATGCAGGCGTTATGGGGGAATGAGGTGGCTGAGTTTCATGGTGACTTCGTCGACTTCGAGCCGTCCTATCAATGGCCCAAGCCGGTGCAGCGGCCTCGACCACGCGTCCTCGTCGGCGGCGGTGCGGGCCCGAAGTTGTTCGATCACATCGCAGAATATGCCGACGGATGGATGCCAATCGGCGGAGCGGGTTTGCGCGAGGCGTTGCCCAAACTCAGGGCGGCGTTGATCGAACGGGAGCGGGACCCGAACTCGCTCCACATCGTGCCGATGGGCATCGAGCCCGACGAAGCGAAGCTCGCCTACTACGCGAACATGGGCGTGACGGAAGCAGTACTGCGCGTCCCGTCTGCAGCTCGCGACGAAGTGATGCCGGTACTCGACGACTTCACTCGCTACCTTGCTTCGTCCTGATGCTGACTCGACGGGCCGAGTCCTGGGTATGTCGGGTCATCCACATCGGTCGTGTGCCGGTCATCGTCAAGGAGAGTTCAAGGTGAATCGCGAATCTGCGCTTGCGGTGACCCGTCGTCTGATCGAACACGTCGTGGCGGACACCACCGACCTGGCCGAAGCGCCGTGGGTTGAACCGGCCGAAAGCTATTTTGATCGCGAGGTTTGGGAGCGCGAGCGCGAGCAGTTTTTCTTCGAGTCCCCACAAGCGATCGGTTTTGCGGGCGACATCGCGACGCCCGGCACGTTTATGACCACCGAGGTGATGGGGAAACCCGTAATCGTCACCCGCGACAAAGAAGGTGCGCTACGGGCGTTTTTGAATGTGTGCACCCATCGCGGTGCGAGGGTGGCCGAAGGATGTGGCAAGGCGGCACGTCTTGTCTGCCGCTTCCACGGTTGGAATTATGGGCTTGACGGCAGGCTCGCGGGTCGCGGTCGCTCGCAAGACTTTGAGCCCGACTCACTTCCGACCGGTTTGCAACAATTACCCGTGAGCGACCGCGGTGGTGTCCTTATGTTGGGGGTGAGGCCCGAGATGGGTCAGCTGCGGGTCGAGCATGCCATCGACGACATCTTGCCCGCATTCGAAGGGTACGAGTTTGCGAAAATGCAGCGCGTAGGAAGCGACCGTTTCGAAGTCGATGCCAACTGGAAACTCGTGACCAACTTAAGCCACGAGGGATATCACTTCGCGACGCTTCATCGCGACAGTCTGGCCCCCATGATGACGGGCCACGGTGCCGCGGATGAGTTTGGTCTACATACTCGATGGGCATTTCCGTTTCGAGGGATCGAAAAGTTACGTGACAAAGATGAGTCCGAATGGCCGTCGTATCCCAGCGCCGCGGTAAACCACACGCTGTTTCCCGGCACGGTCATTGTGGCGAACGAAGGCAACGCGCAGATGATCCGAGTTGAGCCCGGCGACGAACCCGGAAAATCGGTTGTCTACTTTTCTTCTGTATGTGTTCCGTCGGTGGACGGCGAAGTGAATGATGCCGATCGTGGGACGTACGAGTTCGGTCGTAATATTTTCGAAAGCGAAGATTTACCGGCCGCCGCCGAGTGTCAGCACGGGATCGCGGCACGGGAGCAAGCCGTGGTCATTGGGCGCAACGAGGTGGTGGTGCAGATGTGGCATCGTCGTTGGCGCGATGACCTTGATTAGTGAAACCGGGATTGTCCCAACATGAAGTCTGACTCCGGCAAGGGCACATTCGATCCGGCACTTTCGCGACGTGCATTCGTGCGTGGCGATGCGAGGGCGCTGAGTGGGTTGAGACTGTTAAGCGCGAGCGTAGTGATCAATTCCGAAACGTCGAACGGCGGTGGTGGTGTGGGTGTCATCGCATTCGCGTCCGACGGCACGCCGAAATCGCCTACACGATTTTGTCGGGCACCCATCGCAACTGCGCGGGTGCCCCAACGCCGCGGGGCACCTGGCTCTCGTGCAAAGAAGTTATAGGGGCGGGTTGACGCATGTGATCCTGGCGTGCCG
>JASDVE010000180.1:8596-23244 GCA_041891195.1 Myxococcota bacterium
GATCCCGGGACCCTTGTCTCTGCCGAGAATTTGGACCCCCAGTCGATGGGGCCGATTCAACCGGGACAACTAGGAAGTCTCGCTTGGCATGCGAACGCCGACGCAAACCTAGCGACCGGCAGGATTCCAAATGCGATACAAATTCCAATTGGCGAACACGCGACCGGCTATCAGGCATCCGGCGCCACCGTGTTGAGTGGTGGAGAGGGCTGTTGGCTGCGCGGTGACAAGGTCTTTTGCTCGACCAAAGGCGACCATCGCGTTTGGCAACTCAACGTCCGTGCGAACACGATCGAAATTATCTTCGACATGGCGACGAGTACGAAGCCCAGACTCGAGAACGTTTATGCCGCGGCGAAGGGTGACGTTTACGTCGCCGAAGACACGGGAAGTCTGCCAATTGTCGCTCTTATGCCATCGAAACAGGTGAAACCGGTCGTCCATGTTGCCGGGCAAACGAATACAGAGATCACGGGCCCAGCACTTAGCCCCGGTGGCACACGGCTCTACTTCAATGCCCAACGAAACCCGGGCCCAACTTACGAAGTCACCGGCCTCTTTGACGGCGTTTCAAAACTGCCTTTCATGAACCAGCTCGGCGGGGGCGTGTTAGTGGGCGCACTTGCGACTCTTGCCGCGCTGCGTATGCGCGGGAAGTAACACTCCGCTGTCCAACTGCGCTTTGACGAGTTTGGGGCCTTTGTCTACCGTGACCGCCCACTACGAACTTACGAGGTCTATTGATGGGTGTTCTTGACGGCAAAGCAGGAGTGGTTACTGGGGGCGGGCGCGGGATCGGGCGAGGCCATTGTCTTCACCTTGCTGAACAAGGTGCGTCGGTCGTCGTCAACGATATCGACATCGACGAAGCCAACGCAGTCGTCGACGAAATCACGAAGGCGGGCGGCAAGGCGAGCGCGAACAAAAGCGACATCAGCACCCGTGAGGGCGCGCAAGCGCTCGTCGCACAATGTGTCGATGAGTTCGGCGGCATTCATGCCGTCGTGAACAACGCCGGCAACGTGAAGGACCGCACCTTTTTGCGCATGACCGATGACGAATTCATGTCAGTCGTCAAAATTCATCAGGGCGGAACGTTCATGTGCAGCCAGGAAGGTGCGCTTCGAATGAAAGAGCAGGGGACCGGGGGGGCGATCGTCAACACGGTTTCGGCGGCGCACTTCGGCAACTTTGGACAAACCAATTACGCGGGTTCGAAGGGCGCGATTGCTTCGATGACCTACACGTGGGCGCTAGAACTGGCACGCTACGGCATTCGGGTAAACGCCATCAGTCCCACCGGCTCGACGCGGATGTCGAGTACCTACAAGGGCCCCGATGGTAAGGACGTCGAGCTCCCCTATATCGACCCTACCCGCAACGGCGCGTTTGTTGCCTTCCTCTGCAGCGATCACGCCAACTATGTGTCCGGACAAATTTTCGGCACGGGGGGCGAGCGCGTCGTGATCCTGGAACACCCCGCGTACGGAAACGCGATGTACAAGGATGGTGGCTGGAGCACCGACGACCTCGTGGCGGGTTTCGAAAATCACATGCGCAAAGAACTCGAGCCCTTGGGCATCATGGCGCAACCGTACCCCTTTCACGACGGCATCAAGCCACCCAACGCGTAGGATTTTTTTATGGTCGGAATCACCTCATACGGCGCCTACATCCCGCCGACACGTCTCGCACTCGGCGCAATTGGGGGACGCACGCCCAAAGAGGGCGGACCCGAAAAAGCGGTTGCGTGGAACGATGAAGACAGCGTGACGATGGGGGTAACCGCTGCGGTGAACTGTTTGCGTGGTTTCGACAGAGATTGCGTGGACTCGATCTTATTCGCTTCGACCACCTATCCGTTTCGCGAAAAGCAAGGCGCCGCCTTGCTCGGACGAGCCCTTGATCTACGTCGCGAGATTCAGTCGAGCGATTTCTCGGGTTCATTGCGCGCAGGGACGACGGCGCTTCGCGCAGCCTTCGACGCTGTCGCCGCAGGTTCGGCGCGCAGCGTGTTGGTCGTCGTGAGCGACGCGCGCACTGGAGCGCCGGGATCCGGCCTTGAGCGCAACGGGGGCGACGGCGCCGCAGCCTTCCTGGTGGGCGACGGCTCTGCGAACGGGTTGCCTGTTCTTGCATCATTCGAAGGCGGGCACGCGTTGTCGGACGCAATTGTCGACCTCTGGCGCGTCGACGGTGATCCCTTCGTGCACAGCTGGGAAGAGCGCTTCGTTGTCCAGGAGGGCTACACGCCACGCATCGTTGACGCGGTGTTGGGTCATTGCGAAAACAGCGACACCCCGTTGAGCGACTACACCAAGGTCTGTCTGTATGCTCCGGACGCGCGAAGTCACGCTACGGTGGCACGTAGCCTTGGCGTCCCGGCCGAGCAACTTGGCGACCCGTTGTTCGGCCGTCTCGGCAATGCCGGGGCAGCCTTTGCCCCGCTTCAGTTAGTGGCAGCGCTTGAAGCGTCTTCATCGTCTTCGTCTTCGTCATCTTCATCGTCTTCGTCGGACGCAACGTCAATTTTGCTCGCAAATTACGGCGACGGTGCTGACGTCCTTGCGTTCGTCGTCAACCAAAATGCTGAAAAGGTCGATTCGCGTCGAGGCGTGGAGTGGCATCTCGCTCGACGTCGGTCTGTCGCGAGCTATGACAAGTATTTGAAGGCGCGCAAACTAGAGCCCAGTGAGTGGGAAGGCGGTACGAACCCCGGTCTCTCAGCGACTGTGCACTTTCGCGACCGCGATGACGACCTGAGCTTCCGCGGGCAACGCTGCACCGCGTGCTCCGCCGTGCAGTTCCCCGCTCAACGCATTTGCGAAACTTGTTTTGAGAAGGACGCGTTTGAACCTGTGCGGCTGTCCGACCAAATCGGAGCGGTGGTCACCTATACGTTCGACTTCTTTTTTCCAACTCCCGATCCCCCGACCGTCGTGACGATCGTCGACGTTGCCGGAGCAAGAATTCATCTCCAACTCGTCAACGTCACTCCTGCCGACGTGAAGGCAGGCTTAGAGGTTGAGTTCGAATTTCGTCGAATACATGAAGGCGGGGGCCGCCCGAACTATTATTGGAAGGGCACCCCGATTTCGGGATAGCGCGCTGCATTCTCACTGCACCAACAAGCAAAGCAACGTTCCCAGAGGAAAATTGCCATGGAGTTCGAGACCATCGTCTACGAAGTCGAAGACCGAGTCGCGACTTTGACGCTGAACCGTCCCGACCGACACAACGCATTTACCGAGCAAATGGCGCTAGAGCTTTCGCGAGCGTGGACATTGGTCAAGCAGGACCCCAAAGTGGTCTGCGCCATCGTAACCGGTGCTGGGGACAAAGCACTGTGCACCGGTATGGATGTCGCGGATGTTGCCAGCGGTGAAACGAACCGCTCTCAAGATCCCAATGCCATGAAGCGAGAAGATCAACCTTGGTTCAAAATCACTGCGTTGCAGAACAAATGTTGGAAGCCCGTCATTACGGCGATCAACGGCATGGTGGTGGGGGGTGGGCTGCACTTTGTCGCCGATTCGGATCTTACGATTGCGGCCGAGCATGCGACGTTTTTCGATACCCACGTAAAGGTGGGGCTCGTTGCCGGGATCGAACCGGTAGGGCTTGTGCGTCGGATGCCCTTTGAAGCGGTGATGCGGATGTCGCTCCTGGGGGGTAGCGAGCGAATGTCAGCTCAAGAAGCGCATCGACTAGGGCTCGTGGGCGAGGTCGTCGCGGCAGATCAGCTGATGACTCGCGCGCGTGCTCTTGCGCTGATGATCGCCGAGCATTCCCCAACTGCGCTGGCACGTAGCAAACAAGCCATTTGGGAAAGTCTTGATCGCGGTCTCGAAGACGGTATCGAGCATGCCTGGCAAACCATCATCAAGCACAACGGTTCGCCCGACCTGGAAGAGGGTGCAAAGGCGTTCGTGGAAAAGCGCAAGCCAAAGTGGGCACCGTACACGGGCGATTAGGATAGACACCGGTGCGACGCGCGAGCCGCGTTGTGCCGAACGGAGCGGGGAGCAGAGCGAATGTACGAACACATTCTCTACGAAGTCAGCGATAGGATCGCGACCATTACCCTGAACCGTCCAGAGAAACTCAACGCCTATATTCCGGCGATGGGTGGCGAAGTTGTCGATGCCTTCGCCGCGGCACGCTGCGACAGCGATGTGCACGTGGTTGTGTTAACGGGGGCGGGCAAGAGTTTTTGCGCCGGGGTCGACCTCGAACACCTTAAGGCCTCATTCGCGGAGACGGATCCTTCGAGTGCCGGCGGTACAAGTGGGCCCCGACTCGGTGAAGAGGACTTCCTTCGCAAGCTTCCTCTCGATCTGCTCGACTACGAAAAGCCCGTCATCGCAGCATTGAATGGTCATGCGATTGGTGTGGGGATCACGATGGCATTGCCTTGCGATTTACGGGTCGCAGCAGCCGGTAGCAAGATCGGCCTCACGTTTGCGAAGCTCGGCATCCTGCCCGGGCTTGGCGCCACCCACTTGCTTCCCCGGCTCGTTGGTATGGCGAAGGCGCAAGAGTTGGTTTTGACCGCCCGCGTGATTCTCGCCGCAGACGCGCTCGCGATCGGGCTTGTAAACCGAGTGGGTTCCGCGGGCGATCTTATGAAAGAAGTTCGCGAACTGGCACAGCAGATCGCAGCCCATGACCCCGAGGTGCTTGCCCGAGCCAAGAAGAGCTTGTACCACGGAGCGAAGTCGTCGATGTCGGACGCGATGAAGAACGAACAACTCATGAGCGCAGAGCTGCGTGCAGGTCGTTCGAAGGGCAATTAATTCTGCGATGGAATGTGATTCCCTCGATCGACTCGTCGACTATTGCCCGTATCCAAGCTCGCGCAGCGCATCCTTGGTTTGCGTGTCGAGTTCGAGCGGGGGGGTCTCCGCTGGATTCCATGCCCCCGACCAGTCGAGAAGCTGGGCTTCGAGTCGTGCGACGTCGTCGGGTTGCTTGCTTGCGAGGTTAGAGATTTCGCCCGGGTCGGCCAAGAGATTATAGAGCTCTCGCTCGCCGTCTTCCGAAGCGATGAGCTTGAGGTTGTCGACTTGAATCGACTTTAGACGGCGCATGTAGGGTGCGAAATCAAACTCGGGATCGATCGCGTGATAGAGCGGCTCTTGGCCGGTGGGACGCATGAGTTCGGCATAAACTGGGCGACTATGTTCGCTTGGGCTGCCTAGAAGGCTCTGTCCTTGGCTCAAGGGTCGACTGTCCGCCGGCCAATCCAGTGCGTCGAGCACGGTTGGCATGATGTCTACTAGTTGCACTGGCTCGTCGAGGTTGCTGCCAGGTGCGAACTCACCCGGCAACCGAATGATAAGCGGCACCCGAAGCAAACTTTCGTAAAGACAGAACTGATGTTCCATCAAGCCGTGGTCACCAATGTTTTCACCGTGATCGCCAACCACGACCACCAAAGTGTTGTCGAGTACTGCGTCTCCACCCAGTAGCTCGAGTATGTCCTGCAAGCGTGTGTCTGCGGTCGCGACGTCCGCGTGGTACAGCGCGCGCAAGATCGAGAACTCGAGTCGCTTGAACCCGAGTTGCCCCATGATCTGCATGCGCGCGTGTCCCTCTTCGACCGAGCGAAAATTGTCGATGATCTTCGCGTCAAGCTTTGGCACCAGACGTTCTTGATGATCAAGCGTGGGGAGGTAGGGGAGGTGGGGCGTCATCAGGTTGACGAAAAGAAAGAACGGCTTCGTTTCGTCGCGGCCACTCAACCACGTCGCGATGCGTTCTTCTGTGGGGGGTGGCTTGGCGTGGGAAGCCTGCTCGCGCCAAGTCTCTTCGAAGTGGTCGAAGCCTCGCGCGAACCCCCGAGCTTTGACGATGTGCGGATTTTCGGAGAACCCCGCCGAATCATGAGTCCGACCGAGTAAGTCCGGCAGCGTGACAAGCGACGGATCAAGGCCTGAGCCCTCCGCGTGGGCACCATGGCGAGAGGGGAAGAGGCCAGTGAACAAAGACCCGTGCGCAGGGAGAGTCCAGGCCGAAGTCGTACGTGCGTTCTGAAATAGTGCTCCTTCGGCGGCAAGTTTTCGCAGGGTTGGGGTGTAGACGTTGCGCCCGCCATAGCCCTCGACGGCGTCTGCCCGAGTCGTGTCGAGTACGACAAGCAGTACGTTGCGATCGCGAACCTCGGGAGGCGGAGCGTCTCGCTCACAGCTCGCAATCACGATCAAACAGAAGCCCAAGACCAGGAGCGCCCGACCTCGATACGAGCTAGAGCGTATGGCGAAGTTCACCGAGGTGTCCTTTGGTTGATGAGGGAGCGAATGCTAGCGCGCGATTCAGCTAGATCGCAGAAGCATGGCCTCTACGCATTCCGCCAACGCCTCCGCTTCGTAGGCTGTCGGCTCGCTTCGGCAATCGCCCAGTGGGGCTGATCGTTGGAAGCGATACCTGACCTTCCGTTCGCGCCCAGTCTGGGAGCCCGAACAAGATTTACGCCCGGTCTGAAGATCACGTTGATTTCTGCGTTGTTTACATCAAAGAGATCCATCCAACCGATGGCTGGCAAGTGAAAGAAAACGAACAGGACACTGTCTTGTTCCGGAGTCACGAGTCGATGGAAGAACACGTAGAAGTCGGCCAGGCCTGCATGATCAAACCAGGTCTCACTCTGCCCTGTCACGGCGCTCGCCCGAGCCAACACCCCTGATTCGAAAATCTCACCTCCCGAACATCAAGCCTTGGCCAACTCTCCGCCCGCTGCAATCCAGCGACCTATTGCGTCCGCTCCTTCGGTGGGATTGTAGAGGTCTTCTTGGTAGGACCATAGGCCGTCGCCCGCGTATTCGAGAATGGTGACGCAGCCAAAGCGATAAACTTCGTTGCCGCCGGTCGGGTCGGGCATGACTTGCCAGGGGTAGTAGACGACGCGGTTTCCCTCGATGACGCGCCACTCGACTGGGAACTCCATCATCGGGACAGGAATCATGACTTTGCAGATCGCATTGCGGATGGCCTCGCGTCCCTTGAAAGTGCCAAGGTGATGTTCGACCCAAATGCCGTCTTCGCTGTGGAGATCCGCCCAGGCGTTCCAGTCGCCTGCGTCGCCTGCAACGACGAACTGGTTCCAGGCTTCTTCGACTTCTTCGCGCGCGTATGTAGTCATGGGTTGTCCTAAAACTCAAATCGCTGGTCGACGATCTGCTCAGTCAATGTCCACAGGGCTTCGGCGTCGTCTGGGTCAACGGCGTGAGGGAGGTAGCCGTTGGTGTCGGCGGTCTCTTTTGCAGGTTCCGCGATGCCTACGTTCTCGAGATAGAGGGCGCCTTTGCCATCGAGTGAAGATGACGTTGCTGCCCACACCGATGTCGCCGCACCTTGTGGGATTTGCTTGAAGGTCATGGGTGCCCCGCCACGCGGGCCTTCTTCTCGCATTTTGGTGATGTCGGCTTCGGTGAGGTGTCGTCCAAGTTCGGTCACGATGGCTCCGGGGTGAACTGAGAAGGCACGTACGCCCTGGTCTTTGAGGCGCTTGTCGAGTGCGACCGCGAACAGAGCGTTCGCGGTCTTCGAGCGACCGTATGACTGCCACTTGTCGTATTCGCCGGTTTCGAAGTTCCAGTCGTCGAGGTTCACGGCAGAAAACTTGTGACCTCCGCTGCTGAGGTTGACGACGCGCGCTTTGCCCGAGGCCTTGAGGGCAGGCACGAGTAAGCAGGTGAAGAGAAAGTGTCCAATGTGATTGGTTCCGAACTGCATCTCGTGTCCCTCGGAAGTTCGCTCGAGGGGACAGGCCATGACGCCCGCGTTATTGATCAAGATATCTAGCGTCGGTGCGGCTTCGAGCGCTTCACTCGCGGCTTTGCGAATCGATGCGAAGTTTCCGAGGTCAATGACGAGCACGGAGATTTGACTGTTGCCCGTCGATTCGGAAATTTCTGAGGCGACTTCTTTTAACTTGTCGGCGTTTCGCGCAGCAAGGATCACCCGCGCGCCCTTGCTTGCGAGCGCGCGACACGTCTCCTTCCCAAGGCCGGTCGAAGCACCAGTGACAAGAACGGTCTTGCCCGTAAGGTCGATGCCTTCGAGGGCCTCGTCGGTGGTGGTTTCAAAGCCAAAGGTCGCTGCGGGCATGGGGACTCCGTTTTGGTTGAGGGGGCGTGCGGTCGTGCGGATACAGACGAGAATATGGAATGGGGATGGCGCGCGCGCCACTGCGCGAGCCGAAAGCGAGTAGGCTGTTGGTCATGTGGCTATTTTTGTTTGTCGTGCTTCCGATCTCAGCGGTCGCGGGAGCGGGCTTTCTGCTCTATCGCGGGCAAACGATTGCGCGACATATCCGCGGCACGTGTTACGACGACGTTTCGAAGGTACCCCGCAACCATGTGGGTCTTGTTCTCGGCTGCGTTCGATATCTCAAGAGCGGTCGTCCGAACCGTTACTTCACATATCGAATCGAGGCTGCGGCAGCATTGGTTCACGCAGGCAAAGTGGATGTTTTGCTGGTAAGCGGTGCTAGCCATCGCAAGTCGATCGACGAAGCGGGCAGCATGAAGGAAGCGTTGATCGAGCAGGGCGTGCCCGCGGCTTCGATTGCTTGCGACCGGTTCGGATACCGAACGATCGACAGTGTATTGCGTGCACGGATGGTCTACGGACAAGAGCGCTTAACGATTGTCTCCCAGCAGTTCCACAACGAGCGTGCGATCTATATTGCTGAACGCCGTGGGATCGAAGCCATTGGCCTGAATGCCGCAGACGTCGAACCTCCTCGTGGACGCATGGTTCGGCTTCGCGAATACCTCGCCCGGATGCGAGTCTTGGTCGACATCCATTTGAGCAATACGCAGCCGCGGGTGCTGGGTAAAGGTGAGCCTCTATGATGGAGGCGTCGGTTCGCGTCAACCTTTGTCGCAGACCGTGTTCCCAAAGTTTGAAATCACCTCAAGCTCAACTATTCGAGTGTGGGATGCCTTGATGCAATCATCGACCAGCACGTAGCGGCGCCTCGCAGCGGTCTTTATCGCGCGCCTTATCCTGAGCATCATCGATCGCGCTCATCATCGATAGAGGAACGCGTCCGGTGTTTTCTTGGGCTTTCGCCAGCGCGGAAATGCAGCGATGCCCGCACTCGAAAGATCGCCTCTTACGACCAAATCGAATGGCAAGGCCGATTCGCGCCCGCGCACGATCCCAAAGCGCTCGCGCGCACTTTCAAACACGTAGGTCGACTGTGCCGTAGCGCGAACGTCGGGCTTGTCGGTGAGGCCAAGGCGTGCTCGTTCGATGAACAGGTCGCGTCGCGGGTCGGCCGCGATATCGGAGTCGGGGTCGACGCGATAGTTTCGGCGCGCGGTGTCGTCGAGCACGGAGACGAGGCGAGTCAGTCTTTCTTGCGAGACCTTCTTGCGAACCTTCTTCGGTGGATCGTCTTCGTCTCCTGATTCTGCCAAAAATTCGAACTCGAGATAGCGCCCGCCGATAAAGCTCACGCCGCGAGGATGTAGTTCTCCGTTTGAATTTTCGCCGTCGATCAGTTCCGGGCGCAGACCCAACGCACGCGGACCGGCGAGCTGCGGGTTTTCGATCAAGAAGCCCTTGGTCATTCGAATGCTCTGGGCCGTGGCGCCTTCGCGTTGGTATCGCGCTGCAAGGCCGGCTTCGTGACCTCCTGCGGAATCTGGGAACTCACGAGCCGTGTGCCGCAGGGTGCTGCTCTTTTGGTCGCGCCTTTCGCTTCTGTCCGCGGATGCAATTTGTTGCTCGGCCGCCTTTTCAACGAGTTCGGTTCGCTCTTCGACCTCGAAGTTCGGGACATAGTCCGCCATGCGTAAGGCGGCCGTCCAATTTTGCTGGCCCGATTCGTAGTCGAACAGCCAGCGTGCCATTTTGTCTTTGTACTCGCCCTCGGGCTTTCGGTCGAGATAGCGATAGGCCGCGATTGCAACCGGGCGCTTGAAGTTGGGCTGTTTGCTGACGGGCGCGAAGATGAAGCGCACAGGGCTGAACAAGAACGTGTTGATGACCAGCGGAGTGTCTAGGAGAAATGCGATTGGGGCAGGAAGGCGGCGATAGCGCGGCCCTTCAAAGAAGGGGCCGAAGAAACGCCAGCGCAGCTTTGTGTTTCGTTGTATTACGCTCACCCGGTTGAAACTTCCATACGGGTTCTGCGCCGGATCGCGGACAAGGGCCCGTGCGTGACGCACCATCGCGCTGCTCTTTGGAGCGCGTCCCGATAAGTCGCGCATGTGGTCCCAGCCCGCGCGCTCGTCCCCGCGCTCGATCAGCGCGGATGCCACAATGTAGAGACCGACATCTTCGTAAGCGTCACTGCGTAGGAGCGACAGACCCTCGGCGCCGAGGTCACTGCCGGCAAGTAAGAGTCCGGTCGCACGGGTTGCATCTTCGAGGCTCACGCTTTCGAATGCCACGGACTGACTGCGAATCCGGTCACGCTCTTGCTTTTCGATCATCTCCCGAGCACGGTCGCTGAGTTCTGTCGCCTTCTTGTTCTCGGGGTCAAGCTCAAGTGCGCGCTTGGCCAGTACTTCACTCATGCGCGGGTTGCCGTTCTTGATCGCGACACCCGATTGAAACGCCAGCTTACGAGCTTCTTCGTGGTGAAGCTTTGCGCGCCCCTTTTCGACCTGAAGCGTCACTTCGGCTGATTCTTCAGAGTCTGGGAAGCGGGCGAGGTAGCGTTCGCGATGCACCAACGCCTGCCGCATCTGCGCGCCGAAGGCGTCACGCTCGTTGATTCGAGCGAGGTAGGTCGCGACGCTATTGGCGAGGTAATAAGGAGTGAGGATCCCGCCGCTCAATAGCGATCGGCTCAGCGGGTCCGCGATCGCGTTGTAGGTCTCGGCCCAGATGGTTTCGCGTGAATCGAGAACCCTGCGCCGGGCAAGGCGCAAGAAATCGTCTTCGCTGCATTCTTTGAGGCGGCTGTCGAGGCGCGGGTCGTTGTCCTTGCGGTTCTTGAGCGACTCACATGCGTCGCGATAGGCTGCCGGGTCGTCGAGGGTGGCATTGCGCAAGTCTTGGCTCATAGGGATGCGGCGCATGAGGTCGCGATCGGGCTCGTCGTTGTTCTCGGCAAGAGTCGTAAGCGTCGCGAGGCTTTCGTCCATTGCGCGGCGATCCGTCAGCAGCGCTGCGCGCACAAGGTCACGGGTGGCGAGGTCGCTATCGCTCGGCTGCAGCGCCGCCATGGGTACGAAGGGGAGCAAGATGTTGTGTTCGACGAACGGGGCTGGAGTGGTGCACGCAACAGACGTTGCAAGCGTAAACGCGCAAAGCGAAGCGGCGAGGTGATCCGCGAGTTTGCACTTACTGGGCAAAGCGGTCTCGATCGATACGAAGCGTAAATGCGAGAAAGGCTTCCAGCTGACGTGCGGCTTCGAGCTTTTCGCTCGTTCCGTCTTGTGCCGCGACAGAGCGGTATAGCGCTGCGGCAGCATCGACGAGTTCTTGAAACTTGGGCGGGTCAAAGAGCAAACTCTCCGGCGGAACCGCGTCGACGTATTCTCGGGCAATCGAGGCGTATAGGTTGCCGAGGGCCAGCATGTGGGCGCGTCGATTTTGGCTCGCGCCGTGTCGTGTAAGCAAGCGTTGGAGTTCGGCGACCGCGCGAATCGACCCGTCGGGTATCACATGGCGAAGTGCTAGGAAGTATCGCGAGCGGGTCATGTCCGCACGTTCGATTTCGCCGCGGATCACGGCCGGGTAGTGGGAGTCCGGGCGGTGCGAGTCGTAGACCCCGGCAACGATTGAAACGAGTTCCGACACACGCTGATCGAGTGCGTCGACCACGGATTCGGTGTCCATGCTGAGCGGTTCGACCTCGGCGCTGGTCGGGTCTTCTAGATCGAGACCGATGATCACCGCGGCCGCGATCGCCTCACATACGCTGGCACTGCGTTTTGCCTCGTCCGCAAGTTCGGAGTCCTTGCGCGCGGCTTCGCGGTAGTACTTTGCCGCGATCGCATATCCCCGCAGCCGTTCGAGACTGCGCGCTTTGCTGAAGTCGATGACGGCGTCCATATAACCGCTGCGCAGCTCGTCTTTGTGAATGCGTTCGATGTTCTCGAGTCGCAGGAGAGTCGAGCGGTAGACATTGCGCCCGGTGAAGTCGCGTCCAGCGGGAAAACGATAAGTGTCATCCGGAATGTGTCGCCGCAACACGGCGACGATTTCGGTAAGACTTTCGGCCGGGTCGTAGATGGCTTCAGCGCGTCGTTTCGTAAACGGTGTACATGCGGTGAGAAGCACGCCCAAAAGAATCACGACAATGACAAGATGTGACCGTGTGAATCGCAATGGTTGCCTTTGCCCTTGAGCTTTTAACACTGGCGACGAATTCGTGGGTGCGACGCGCGTCCCGCACGTCTCGGCGAAGCTTGCAGCAGTGCGCAGGTTCCTAGGATCGACTTGTGCGATCGCGTCCGCACAAGAGACAATTTGAACCGTGCCGAGGTTCCATACCCGACGCCCCTAGGCGGTGCGGCGCTTTGCCTTGGCAGGCTTTTTACGTTTGTTCTTGGACCCTTGGGCGGCCTTGGGCTGCACGAGTAGGTTCAGCATTTTCTCGGTCGCGAGCACCGCGGCGTTCAGCTGGTCGGTGTCGACGCCACTCGTCGTGAAGACGCCCGCGTTTGCGCGACCCTTTGCCTGATTCCAAGTGATGATGGTTTCTACAATGGCGCCGGTGCGGCCACCAGGTGGGATTCGCACGCGAAAGTCTTCGAGCAGGGGCACTTCGAACGCGAAGCTCTTTACCGCCTTCTTTACGGCGTTCATGAATGCGTCGTAACCGCCGCCGCCGGAAGCCGTCGCTTTTTCGACTCGGCCCATATAGCTGACCACCACGTCGGCCGACGGTGTTTCGTCGTGGCTTACGACGACCTTGAACCCCTCAACGCGCACGAGTTGTTCGCTCGAACTCTTGAGCACGTCGTTGATGATGTACGGCAAGTCTTCCGTTGAGACGCTGTGCTTGCGGTCGCCGAGTTCGATCACGCGTTTGAGTACGAGATCGCGGTGTTCGTTGCTGAGCGTTACGCCGATCGCTTCGAGGTTGTGATCGAGTGATGCCTTCCCCGAAAGTTTGCCAAGCGCATATCGGCGCGCGCGACCAAAGCGTCCGGGTGCCAAGCGGCTTCCGTACAAATCGCCCTTGGCGTCGCCATCGGCGTGAATACCCGCGGTCTGCGTAAACACGTCGCGCCCGACGATCGGCGCGTTGGCGGAAACGTCTTTGCCTGTATAAGTCGCAACGATCTGCGACGCGTCGGCGAGGCGCGATTCCACGATGCCGGTCTTCATGTCGGTGTGATCGTGAATCGCCGCCACGACTTCGGCAAGGCTCGTGTTTCCCGAGCGTTCTCCCATGCCGTTGACACTCGTGTGAACGCCCCGTGCGCCGGCACGAATCGCCGCCAGACTATTGGCCGTCGCAAGGCCGTAGTCGTTGTGACCGTGAAACTCGAAGTCGACTTCGGGCCACGTCCCTACCATGAGATCGACGTATCGCGCGACACCTTTCGGTGACAAGATGCCGAGGGTGTCGGCAAGAAATACCCGCGCCACGCGCAGCTCGCGCAGTAGGTTCACGAGTGCAAATACGTAGTCGAAGGATTCTTGCACGCCGTTAGACCAGTCTTCAAGAAAGACGTTGACGGTCAGTCGTTTGCGTCGCGCATAGCGGATGGTTTTTTCGACTTGGGCGCGATGTTCTTCGGGGGTCATGCGCAGCTGCATGCGGCAATGGCGTTCGCTGCCCTTGGTGAGCAGGTTCATCGTCTTACCGCCTGCGCTCGTGATCCAGTCCACCGAAGCAGCGCCGTCGCAATAGCCCAGCATTTCGACCCGCTGGATCACTCGGTTCTTGCGCGCCCACGCGGTGATCAACGACGCACTCTGATGCTCGCCTTCCGAAACGCGGGTCGAGGCGACTTCAATGCGGTCCACTTCAACTTCGAGCAGGAGCCGCCGTGCGATCAGCAGCTTTTCCTCGGGCGTGTACGAGACGTTGGGGGTCTGTTCCCCGTCGCGCAAAGTGGTGTCCATCACCGCGATGTATCGCGGTTCGTTGTCGCTGGTCGATTTATTCTTGGTCATGACGCGTTCCAGAGTCGGCTAGCCTCTAATAGGCCCGCCGCCCCGCACCGGCATCAGGCTGCGCCGGTTTTGGGATGGGGACCCAATATGCTCCCAATCATGATCCGAATCCGCGAAGATCGCGGACGGCTCATAATCGAACCATTGGGGGCTTTGAATCGAGGTCTCATGGCCAGCGAGCTTACCCAGCGGGTCTGGGCCTGTCGACCTAGGCGGAGATCGGACCTATAGCCCTAATCGCGCAGCTGGACGAGAATCGGGAGTTCTCGGATCGGATCTCCAGTCGTTCCAAATTTCTGATCGTTTTTGCATCTGATCGCACATAAATCATAGAAAAAGGTCGCTCGATGGACGCCGAAGTGATGACAACCGAAACCGTGCCTGCCAATCAGGCCGGCGTGCGTCTGGATGTTTATCTCGCCGGGCGGCTCAGGGTTTCGCGAGGGCAGGCGCGTCGGTTGCTCGAGGACGCCTTGGTGCGCGTCGACGACCGGGTCGTTGGCGGCAAAGACAAGGGGCGCATTCTTATCGTGGGAACGCCGGTAGGTGTGGGT
>JASDVE010000181.1:0-4910 GCA_041891195.1 Myxococcota bacterium
GCGGTCGTGTTTTCGCCGAACGCATTCGAAAGCACTTCAAGCTTTCCGTCTTTCATCGTCGAGACGCACGAATTACTCGTTCCCAGGTCAATGCCAATCGTCATGTCTGCCACACGCGGCTCCGTCTTCTTCGTTCGATCTCGCTAGTGATGTGAAGTGTTGGGTCTCCATGACCCCCGAGTGCCTCTCGTTCCGCACACCACTCCCACAACCCCAAGGGGGCCGGCGGGTCGATACCCTTGAATATCGGCGAAACGGCGCTGTATCTGAACGCCCTCGACGCGTGCTTGCGCCGCACAGCCCCGGATCTGCGGGCCTTTTGGGGCGAGGAGTCGCGACCCCGGATGAAATTCAGGCTAGAGTGGCCCCATCACAGGGTTCAGGGCGCGAATTCGCGGCCGAGTCGACCAAATCTGCAGCGGGAGAGGGTGCTTTTGGGCTGAATGCGGGGGCTGGTGCTCTTCAGCGCCACAGCCCGCATCCCCTTTGCGCTCCCGTCTCGTCATCAAGAAAGCGAGAAAAGAGAAAATGTCCGGTCATTCCAAGTGGTCCACGATCAAGCGCAAGAAGGGCGCCCTCGACGCCAAGCGCGGCAAGATCTTCACAAAGATCATCCGCGAACTTTCCACCGCGGCTTCAATTGGCGGCGGGGATCCAGACGCGAACCCGCGCCTGCGCTTGGTGATCGACAAGGCCAAGGGCGCAAACATGCCCAAGGACAACATCAAGCGCGCCATTGAAAAAGGTGTTGGCGGTGGCGAAAGCGTTGCGTATGAAGAGTTTGTGTACGAGGGCTATGGCCCCGGCGGTGTCGCGGTTCTGATCGAAACGCTTTCCGACAACAAAAACCGAACGGTTGGCGAGGTGCGCCACGTGTTGTCGAAGCGCGGTGGCAATCTCGGCGCGACGGGTTGTGTTGCCTACTTGTTCGACAAGAAGGGGATCATTCGCTTCGACGGCGAAAGCGTTGACGCCGACGCGTTGATGGAAGCCGCAATGGAAGCCGAAGTCGAAGACGTTTCCGACGAAGGCGACGGTGTCGAAGTGGTGACGCTTTCCACCAAGCTCAGCGCAGTGCAGGAGACGCTCAAGGGCCAGGGCTTCGAGGCTGCTGAAGCCGAAGTGAGCATGATTCCCAGCACGACCGTTGATCTTGCCGGTACAGACGCCGAGTCGATGCTCGCGCTTATGGAAGCCCTCGAAGACCTCGACGATGTGCAGAACGTGTACGCGAACTTCGACATCTCCGACGATGAGATGTCGCGGCTCGCGTAGGTGCAACATGCGGATTGAACGTTTTCTGCGCGCAATGACGACCAAGCGGAACAACTCCCCAGAACCGATCCACCCACAGTCCTATCTACCCAAAAAAGCGAAGGGCCAGAATGAGAATTCTCGGGATTGATCCAGGTTCGAATGCGACCGGATACGGGGTCGTGGATCAGTCGGGCGGGAAGCTCATTCATGTCGCACACGGCATCATTCGGCCGCCCAAGGACGTTGGCACGGCGGATCGTCTGGCGTTTATCCATCGCGGCGTGACGCAATTGGTTTCGGAATTCGCGCCGGATGCCAGCGCGATCGAAAGCATCTTCGTCGCGGCGAATGCGCGGTCCGCCCTGGTTCTTGGACAAGCGCGCGGGGTCGCTTTGGCCGTGCTTGGTCTGACAGCGTTGCCGGTCACCGAAATTTCCGCGCGAGAAGTCAAAAAGGCCGTGGTGGGTACGGGCTCGGCGACGAAGTCTCAGGTGCAAGCCATGGTGAAGCGATTGCTGGAGCTCGAAAAAGTGCCGCCCACCGACGCCGCTGATGCGCTTGCGATCGCGATCTGCCAAGCGCATGCGGGCAAGCTTGCAAGCTTGGGGGTTCGAAGTGGTCGCAGCCGCCGCCGACCTAACCTGCGCGGAAACTTCACGTTAAGGAACCAGACATGATTTCGTGGGTTGAAGGCGAGCTACGAGAAAAGTACACCGATCACGTGGTCGTGAATGTAAACGGAGTCGGGTACGAACTGCTGATTTCGCTTTCGACCTTTGGGGCTCTACCCGACATCGGCAAGACGCTCTCGATGTACGCAAAAACCGTCGCCCGAGAGGATGCCCTCTTGCTCTACGGCTTCGCGACGGCCGAAGAACGCACGATCTTCGAACTCCTGCTGAAGGCCAATCGCATCGGTCCCAAGCTTGCGCAAACCATTCTGTCCGGGATCGAGCCGCAGAGGATTCTCGCCGCTCTTCGTGACGGCGACATCGAAATGTTGAGCAGCGCGCCGGGTGTTGGCAAGAAAATGGCCGAACGCATGGTTGTTGAGCTGCGCGAAAAAGCGGGGGAGCTTGCCGCAGGTTCTATGGCGGTGGAGGGTTTGCCGCCTTCGATTGTTCCCGTACAAGACGCGGACAGTGAAACCCGCGAGCAGGCGCTTTCGGCGTTGCTTAACCTCGGTTATCCCAAAGCGCAGGCTGAGCGAGTGGTCGACTCCGCGGCCAGTTCGGCGGGTGAGGGCGCCTCGCTCGAAGAACTCATTCGACACGCTCTGCGGAGGCTCGCCCGATGACCGACCCTCAGGACGATCGCGGCGTGGTGTTTCCGGGGGAGCAGGACGCGGACCTGGGCAGCGAGGAAAGCCTGCGGCCTCAGAGCCTCGACGAGATGATCGGCCAAACCCGCTTGCGGGAGAATCTTGGCGTGTTCGTTCAGGCGGCGCGCGACCGCGGCGAAGCGCTGGATCACGTCCTCTTCTATGGGCCGCCAGGGCTGGGCAAGACTTCGCTCGCGCGCATCGTGGCCAACGAGATGGGGGCTCAGTTTCGGGCAACCAGTGGCCCGGCGATCGAACGTCCCGGCGACCTCGCGGCACTGCTTTCAAATCTCGAAGCGGGCGACGTTCTTTTTATTGACGAAATTCATCGCCTGTCATCGACCGTCGAAGAGATTCTGTATCCGGCGATGGAAGACTTTCAGCTCGACATCTTGATCGGCGAGGGGCCGAGCGCGCGCTCACTTCGGCTGGAATTGCCGCGCTTTACGCTCGTAGGTGCGACGACCCGAGCGGGCCTGTTGACGTCTCCCCTGCGAGATCGTTTTGGTTGGAGCGCGCGCCTCGAATACTACCCGGCCGAAGATCTGCAGAAGATCGTGACCCGGTCGAGTCGTGTGCTCGGGATGAATATGGACCAGGCTGCCGCCGGCGAAATCGCCGGCCGTTCCCGGGGAACGCCGCGTATCGCGAATCGGTTGTTGCGCCGGGTGCGAGACTTCGCCGAAGTTGATCAGGGCATTGGGAGTGCGATCGACGACTCCCGCACCCGGGATGCGCTCAATCGCCTCGATGTCGACGAAGAAGGCTTCGACCGCCTCGACCGCAGTTACCTGATGACATTGATTGAAAAATTTGACGGCGGCCCGGTCGGTCTCGAAACCCTGGCTGCCGCTGTTGGCGAAGACAAAGGAACCCTCGAAGATGTCGTCGAGCCGTTCTTGATCCACCGGGGTTTTCTCGATCGCACGCCACGCGGTCGCGTCGCCACTCGCTACGCCCGCCAGCATTTAGGCTTTTCGGCGCTCCCCACTCCGGGTGCTGCCGATGCCTCTGGTCAGGGGCGCCTGATCTAGGTTGGTTCCCGGGCCCCCGCGGGCTCCTCGGCGAGTTTCAGCCAGCCCTGAAAGTTCTTCCCCATCGATCCCCTGTGTTCCAAAGGCTCTATTCGACTGTCAACAGAACTCAGGAGTCCTACCGGGACCTCCGATACAGACGGTGCAGACGCACGCAGTGCGCAGGCGTGTCTCGAGGTGGAGACGCGGTGCTGCAAGCGGGTTTCGATTGGTCCCGTGCATTGTGTCGTCGCATTCGAAAGGGTGAAGCAACGTTGGCGATCGTAGGAAGAATTTTGTGGATGCTGTTGAGTTTGCCGTTCCTGGTGACAGGGGCCGCCGGCTTGCTTTGGAACTACGCACCTCAAGCTTTCATTTCGCTTCACTTGAGCGACGGTCTCTTCGTGATCGTGACGAACTTGATCGAAGCGCAAGTTCCGGACCCGTTCGGGATCATCCATCCCAATGTCATTGAAGACAGTCTGTCAGGTGGGATGCGTTTTGTGCTCGCACCTGTCGGCGTGCTCATGTTTGTGGCTTCCGCGTTCATGTTCCGGGACGGTGGCCTTGAAGCTGAACTTGAAAAAACAGCTTCTCCAGACGCAGCTCTGCTCGCAGTGGACAAAGGAACTGTCAAAAAGACGCGTAAGCGTGCGAACGCGATTGCGCGCAAAGGCAACCACGAGGAAGCGGGTGAGATGTTGTTCGCCGTCGGACTGATGGACCAAGCCGCAGACATGTTCACCAAGGCCGAAGACTATGGCCGTGCGGCCGAGATCCGGCACGACCAGAACCGATTCGTCGACTCGGCCGAGCTTTACTTGAAGGCTGGCAAGGCCAATTCTGCGGCGGTGATCTATTTCCAACAAGAGGAATGGCAGAAGAGCGCCGAGTGTCATCTCGAAACCGGGAACAAGAGCCTTGCCGCTGAGATGTTCGAGAAGGCCGAGCAATACGCAAAGGCGGCAGACTGTTATCGCGAGTCCGATTTCCAGCGTAACGCAGCAAAGTGTTACGTCAAGTCCAAGTCTTGGAAGAGGGCTGCTGAATGTTTGAATGCGGTCTACACCGAAGAGGGCGGGAAAGTCAATCAAAACGACTCGAAGGCAGTGGCGAACATGCAAAAGCTCGTCATGCAGGCGGGTAAGTTGTACATGCGTGCGAAAGAGCCGGAGCTCGCACTCACGGTTCTTGAAAAGGCTGGACTCAACGCCGAGGCCGGCGAAGTCGCGCTGCGACTCAAGTCGTACGCCCAGGCCGCAAACCTATTCCGCGAAGCCAGTGACCTTCCGCGCGCTGCCGAAGCGCTCCGCGAACTC
>JASDVE010000182.1:0-4910 GCA_041891195.1 Myxococcota bacterium
GACCTGGCTCTTCGTCGTCGGGATCGTTGTGTTTTTCTCGATGATCTTGGTGGAGACGCCGCCCTGGGTTTCGACACCCAACGAAAGGGGCGTGACATCAAGGAGCAACACGTCTTCGACTTCGCCGTTGAGCACCGCACCTTGAATCGCGGCGCCAACCGCAACGACTTCGTCAGGATTCACGGTCTTGTTCGGCGCGCGACCAAAAATTTCTTCAACCTTCGCCTGTACCCGCGGCATGCGCGTCATGCCGCCGACCAGGATCACGTCGTCGATGTCGGCCGTCGTGAATCCCGCATCTTCGAGTGCCGTCACGCAAGGAGCCTCGAGACGGTCAATGAACTCAGAAATCAATTCTTCGAGGGACGCACGCGAAAGCGACAGCGCGAGATGTTTCGGCCCGTCATCCGTTGCGCTGATGAAGGGTAAGTTGATGTCCGTCTCTTCCGCAGACGAAAGTTCGTGCTTGGCACGCTCCGCAGCTTCTTTGAGTCGCTGGAGCGCCATCGAATCATTCGAAAGGTCGATGCCGTTTGCGTCTTCGAAGAGCTTCGCCAAGTAACCGACGATCTGGTTGTCGAAGTCCTCACCACCGAGGAACGTGTCGCCGTGGGTGCTCTTCACTTCGAATACGCCGTCACCAATTTCGAGAACCGAGACGTCGAAGGTGCCGCCACCAAGGTCGAACACTACGATCTTCTTGTTGTCGTCGTCCTTCAACCCGTAAGCGAGTGCTGCTGCGGTGGGCTCGTTGATGATGCGCTGAACGTTGAGCCCCGCGATGGTGCAGGCTTCTTTCGTTGCCTGGCGCTGCGCGTCGTTGAAGTACGCCGGAACGGTCACAACAGCGTCAGTCACGGGTTCGCCGATGTATTCAGACGCGGTTTCCTTCATCTTGGCGAGAATCAACGCCGAAATTTCTTGGGGTGATCTATGGCGGTCGGCAACGTCGACCCACGCGTCATCGTTTTCAGCCGCGACGATCGGAAACGGCGCCACCTTTGCGAAGCTCTCGACTTCGGGACACGTCATCGTGCGTCCGATCAAGCGCTTGCAGGCAAAAATGGTTCGTTCGGGGTTGGTGACCGCTTGACGCTTGGCGATCTGACCTACGAGCTTTTCACCCGCGCCCGTGTAGGCGACCATCGAAGGCGTTGTACGAGAGCCCTCGGCGTTGGCGATAACTTCAACCGTACCCCCGACCATCACTGAAACACACGAGTTGGTGGTACCGAGATCGATCCCGATGACCTTGCCCATCAACGACTCCCCTTATGGCTCGGGGAAGTTTTGACTCGCCCCAAACGCTACGACTCGCCGTCTCCGGGAGTCTCGCCTTGCTCAACTTCTGTACTGCCTTGCTGCTCCGTGCCTTCGTCTGCGGCTTTGGAAAACACCACTCTGGCTGGACGAAGCATTCGATCGCGCAGCATGTAACCCGTTTGTAGTACTTCGATCACGGTGTTTTCGGGATGGTCGGAACTGGGAATTTGCGCCATGGCCTCATGCACGTTCGGATCGAAGAGTTGCCCTTCCGCCTCGATATTTTCAACGCCGTGCTTGGTCAAAACACCTAAAAGCTCTCGCTGCACAAGCTCAACACCCTGCAACAAACTCTGGAAGTCCCCGTCCTTATTTCCCTCAACATGCACGACTGCTCGTTCCAAGTTATCGACCGTAGCCAGGAGATCCTTGACGAGATTCTGGTGGCCGTACTTGAAGGTGTCCTGCTTCTCTTTGAGGGTGCGACGCCGGAAATTCTCGAATTCTGCTGTCAGGCGAAGCAGCTTGTCGTCTTCCTCGACTTTCGTCTCAAGTGCCGTTTCGTAATCGGCTTTCAGACTCTGCAATTCCTGAGAAAGCAGCTCGATCGTCATTTTGTCGGCGCTGTTTCCATCCTCGGCATCAATCGGGCCTGCAGCACGGTCGGCAGCGCGTTGGTCTACCGCCTCCTCGGCTTCGCGCAATGCGGCTTCGAGCTCGTCGCCCGCCTGGATGCTTTCGAGGCCTTCTTCGGTGCCGATCGTTTCTGAATCTTTTGCTTCGTCGTTCTCAATCTCAATCAACGGTTCATCTCTTCGTTAGTCACGTTCTCATTAAATTTTTCGGCCACCAGTTGAGAGCAATAACTCACCAACGGAATAATACGTGGGTAATCCATCCGGCTCGGACCGATGACACCGACAAGACCCTGCGCACCGATATCGGCATCATGGGCCCGGTACGGCGCAGAGACTAGGGCACAATGCCGCAACCCCGGTGCCTCAAGTTCGTCGCCGATCGCGACACTCGGCCGATCGCTTTCAAGCAACCCGCCCATCAGCGACATGAGCCTCTCGTTGTCTTCCATCGCGGCGAATAAATCGCGCAAGCGTTCGGTGTCGTTGAATTCGGGTTGATCGAGCAGTGCGAGTCGAGTTGCAACCACAAGGTCCATGGGTTCTGCTACGTCGCCGGCCAGTTCGAGCCCGCGCTGCCCGAGATTCACCGCTCTTGCGAGCAGGCTCCCAGCTTGGTTGCGCAAGCCAAGCGCTTCTTCGGCCATCGCCTCACGCACTTCAGTAAGTGTTCGCCCCGCAATTCGCTGATTTAAAAGCGTTGCAATCCGGTCGAGTTCGAGCTGTGCCCCGCTCTCCCGGTCGTCCATTTCGCGGTGAAATGTGCGACCCGACCGGGTAACCAGGACAACGAGCAAACGTTCCGTTGAAAGTCGAATAAAAGAGATGTGCTGCAACCGCACGCGTTCGAGCTTGGGCATCAGAACAAACCCAAGTTGACGCGTGTTGTCGGACAGAAACTGGGACACGGCATGCATGGCACCGTCGATGTCGGTGTTGCCAAAGCTGTGGTGCAGTTGGCGACGTTGCTCCGCTGCAACTTCCCTGGGCTGGAGCAGATGGTCCACGAACAACCGGAGTCCCATTTCGGTTGGAATTCGGCCGGCAGACGAGTGCGGCTTTTCGATTAAGCCAAATGCTGCAAGCTCGCTCATGGTGTTGCGAATGCTCGCGCTCGAAAGTGGTGTGGCCAACAAGTTTGAAATTGTCGAGGAACCCACCGGCGCCGCACCGCCAACATAAGCGGCAACGACAGCGCGAAGAACCCGCGCCTGGCGATCTCCGAGCAGGTTGGAACTCAATGTATTCAGATCTTTGGACACGCGTGTATCCCTTGATTTGCCCTGCGGCCTTAGTTGCCCCACCCAGGCCGACTCAAAACCGAGCAGCCGGTCTAGCGACGAGGCAATCATACAAAATCAGTGAAGACCGTGTCGGACAGGAGCACGCCTCGGTCCGTCAGACACAGACCTCCATCATTCGTTTCGGTCATGAGCCCCTGGGCCATGAGGCGCTCGATCTGCTCCGCATAGAAAGATCGAGGTGGGCTGCCAAACTCCGTCTCGAACGCCCGAGCGTTGAGTCCTTTTCGGGTACGAAGACCGAGAAACATGGCCTCACCTCGTGCCTGTTCCTCGTTTAGGCAGTCGATGACACGGAAGTCGCTCTCCTCTTCCTCGATTGCGGCGAGATAGCTGAGCAGGTCACGCGGATTCATGAGCCGACCGCCGTATGGCATGTCACCGCCGCGCACTTCTGCCGACCAGGCTCCCATGCCGAGGCCCAACACCGGGCTACGCTCCCAATAGCGGCGGTTATGGACCGATTCGTAACCGGGCTTGGCAAAGTTCGAGACTTCGTAGCGTTCGACACCTGCCGCAGCGCCAGACCGAACGGTGTGTTCGAGCATTTCTGAGGCTAGGTCTTCGTCGGGACGGTCGAGTTGGCCGCGTTCATTTGCAAGCGCAAAGGGAGTCCCACTTTCGATCGTGAGTTCGTAGACGGAAAGATGTTCCGGGGAATGCGCGAGTGCAGCGTCGAGGTCCCTTTCAAAACTCGCAAAGGTCTGGCCGGGGCAAGCAAGAATGAGGTCGAGGGAAAGGTTTTCGAAACCCGCCGAGCGAGCGGCTTCGATCATTGCGTGACTCTCCTGAGCCTTGTGGGCACGCCCAAGTTTTTTGAGGGTCGTGTCGTCGAAACTCTGGATCCCCATCGAAAGCCGGTTGATCCCGACCGAACGAAAAGCGGCGAGCCGAGCACGCTCGGTCGTGCTGGGGTTCATCTCCAGGGTCACTTCGCCAGGCTCAGCCTCGCTCGCAAAGGCAGCGCGCGCGGCGGCGACGATTCGACCCAAGGAGTCTGGGCGCAATAAAGACGGCGTCCCGCCCCCGAAGTACACCGTCGCAAGCTGCCGGCCGGCAAAGGCGTGCCTTCGTGTTTCGAGCTCACGAAGCAGCGCGTCGACATATCGCGCCTCAACCCCAGGATCGATCTGTCGCGCCGCGACCACCGCAAAATCGCAATACGGACAAACGCGCTCGCAAAATGGGATATGGACGTAGACGCCAACACTGGGGTCGGCCTCGGTTGCGCCCGAAGGGATTTCACGAATTTTTTGCGTCTGCGAGTCGGAAGAGGTCACGCGGCTTTCGCACCCTTTGTTTCAAAAGATCGTTTCGTTGTCCGGTGCCACACCGGGTCACCAGCAAAAGAAGCAGGCATCCGTTCCACCCCTTGGTTACGTTCGGCCCCTATGACGATGTTTTCGGGCCCGTTCAGCACGTTTGGCAATCACTCTTCGATTATTGGATCGAGTGCAACATCCACGGTGCAAACGACGACCCGCAGCCCCAGAAAAAAGAGCTCAAAAGCCGCGCTGACTCCGCTTGAACAGAGCGTACATCACGAAGTCCTGCCCAACGGCTTGACGCTTCTATTGCGCGAAAGCCATTTTGCTCCGGTCGTCGACTTGCAGATCTGGGCCAAAGTCGGGAGCGCGGACGAGCGCGCCAACGAAGCTGGGCTCGCGCACTTTCACGAACACATGCTTTTCAAGGGCACGGACCGCCGTGG
>JASDVE010000183.1:0-1260 GCA_041891195.1 Myxococcota bacterium
GGTCAAGACAGCCAAGGAGAAGACGCTGCGTTTCGGTTCAAGCGCAGTCGCTTCAACTTTCGCGGCGGCATCGGCTTCCGTCTCGGCTTCCGCAATACGGCGTTCAAGTTAGGCCTGTTCGACGACTGAGTTCGCGTTCGTGGGCGATTCCGCGGCGCAAATTTGGACGCATTCGAAATGCGGGATCCTCGACTCTTGAACGCGGAACCTTCGGCAGACACCGAGAGCGAATCTCGAACGACATGGTGGCGGTCGCTTGCGTTCGTCGTCGCCCTCGCGTTTGCCGTTCGCGTCATTCACGCTTGGCTGACCCTTTCCACTCATTCGCTCGCCGATTTGCTGATCCTCGATTCGCGTGTCTATGACGAGATCGCGAACGCGATGTTGCAAAATGGGTTCATGGGAGGCGACCAGGTCTTCAGCACTGCGCCTCTCTACCCCTGGGTGGTTTCTTGTGTACGGGCATTCGTAGCGCCCGGCCAAGGCACACTGATCGCAGTGCAACAAGCCATGGCGCTCGCAAGCGTTGTGCTTGTCGGCGTGATCGCACGCATGACGTTCGGAGTGCGCGCTGCCACGCCCGCGGCAGCCTTGTTCGCATTTTATGGTGCGGGAGCGATGCTCGAAACCAAGTTAATGCCGTCAACGTTCGGTGTTCTCTGTGCGTTGTTGAGTCTCACCGGTTTGCTCGATGCCGCTCGACGTCGAACGTTCGCCTCCACTCTTTGCTTGTCTTTTCTTTCTGGACTCGCCGTGGGGGCAACGTGTTTGGTTCGCCTCAACACCATTCTCTTCGTTCCGCTCGCCGCGCTTTGGCTTTTGGGGTTCGCGTTAAAATCGCAAGGTGGCGACGAACCTGATCTCAAGCGTGGCGCTGGCTCTGTCATCGTATTCGCGCTCGGTGTCTTTCTGGTATTGGCGCCGCCCATTGTGCGCAACTCGATGATCGAGGGAGTGTTTGCCTCCGTCACTGCACACGGTGGAATGACGCTCTATCAGAGCAACAACGAAGCCGCGACTGGAATCTACTCCGCGATTCCTGGGGCCGTGGGCAACCCCGCCAAACTCAGCGCGGGACTCCGAGTCATCGCGGAGCGCGAGGCGGGACACAGCCTCACGATGTCGGAGGTCGACGACCTCTGGCGCGCCCGCGCTTTTGAGTTCTGGCTCGACGACCCTGTGCGCGCTGCAACGTTGATCGCTGCAAAACTGCGCTTTTGGGTGGGCGACGACGAGATCTCCACCGAGTATGTGCTGGCG
>JASDVE010000183.1:1270-2586 GCA_041891195.1 Myxococcota bacterium
GCACGAAGGTGTACCCGAGCTCGGCGCCCGGCACGACCGAGCGCAGCTTGACGCCTAGTTTGTGGCTCATGCCCGTCCCATTTGCAGTGATCCTGGCGCTCGCTGTCCTTGGCATTCAAGGGGCAGTGCGACGCCCGCACATCTCGCCGGGCGTCTGGCTACTTCTCGGGTTTGTCGCGACGAACGTGGCCAGTACTGCAATCTTCTACTTTTCGTCGCGTTACCGCCTGCCTGCGGTTCCGATGCTGTGCGGCTTTGCGGGTCTTGGTGTTGTTCAAATCATTGACGCGGTGTCGCGATCAAATGACGACGCAACAGATTCGAGTCAAATTTTCGCAATGTTGGCCGCGCTTGGGGTCGGTCTGTTTTCGCTATACTCATTCACCGATGACTATGAGCGGTACGCGGCCAAGCAATGGTTCACCTATGGATTGATCCACGATGAGCGCCAGGAGCACGATCTGGCCTTGGCGTCGTACCAGCATGCGATCGTTCGACTGGGCGACCAATGGCACGTCCACTACGCTCTGGGGCGCGCCTATGGAAGACAAGGGCAAGCCACACTCGCCATCCAACACTATGAACGCGCCCTGAAGCTTCGGCCTCAATCCCGCGATGTTCGTCGTGGCCTCGAACAGGAACGGGGAAAAGTGAGCGAACAAAAACCATGACGCCGCCCCCTGCCTCCCACGAAGAGAATGTGTCAGCGATCAGCACCGTATGCCCGGTTTGAGGTGGCGCTGATCACGGGGTCGATCTCGCGGGAGTCGACGCGTGTTTTTCCGCAGTGCCCAGGCGCCGCTAGGAGTCTGCCTTCCGCGAAAAGTACCAGTCGAGGGCTTCGCCCTGAAATGTCCCCGACGGCCAGTGACGTCCGCCCTCGTCCACAGAGAACTCGACGGGATACCCGGCCTTCGTCAAGTTTTCTTTCATTGGGAGCGCGATGCGCTCAAAGGGCAAGAGCTCGTCGTGGGTTCCGTACTCGAGGTAGATGCTCGGCTTTGGATCGTCAGGGGTCGCGGCAGAGGGGTCGAGCATGACAAAACCAGCGGCCCAGCACAGGACCGCTTCGAACAGACGCGGGTTCGAGATCGCCAGAGACAATGCGTAACTGGCGCCGTCTGAATATCCAATCAGAACCTGACGATTGGCATCGATTGGATACCGGCGGTAGATCAAGTCGTACGCGTACGCGAGAAAACGGATGTCGGTCGCCTCTCCTCCCACGATCAAGTCCCAGGTCGGATCGACTGAGCGCGGGATCAAGAAGAACGCCTCTCGCTCATCGGGTTGTCCTTGACACGCCTTGGTGAGCA
>JASDVE010000183.1:2596-4639 GCA_041891195.1 Myxococcota bacterium
GTGAAGAGCGGATACGTTCTTCCGGGTTCGAGCGTCGAGGGCGTCAGCAGGACGGCACTACCCGCGCCCTGCTGAATGCGTACCTCGCCAAGCGGGGACGGCGTTTCAATGTCCTCGGGCGGCCTATGAACGACGGGGATCACGAGCGATTCCATTGCGAGAGTGTACCCGAAACAATTTCGGTCGACGCTTACAATGAGTTGGCTTGATCCAACATCGCTTGCGCGTCGTAGGGAAGGATTTTCGCTGGCGTGAAGCAGAGCACGAGGTTCTCCGGAGTGTTCATCGACTGCGCCATGAACTGCGCGCCCTTTTCGCTGTCCGGCAGGACCGCCCGGGCAAAGGCAGGGAAGAACTTGTCCCGAGTTTGTTCGTCGTCGGTGATATCGCATGTGCCCTGCATCGACACGCATCGACTATGTCCAACCGGGCCGCCCTTTCCCGAAATGACCAACACGGCACGGGGATCGCGAGCGAGCGCCCTCACCCTGGCCGAAACGTCGAGCGCCGTGAGATAAATTTTCTCATCCATTGCGACGAAGCTCACTGTGGTCGCTGCGGGAGCACCGTCCTGCATTAGCCAGCAGAGCGTGCACTCATTCTGTTCGTGTAGAAGCCTGCGAGTGAGTTCGTTCATTGCGACGCTGGGGATTGTGTGGGCGCGGATGGCGTCCCGAAGAAGTCGACCAGTGCGGCGGAAACTTGTTCTGGTTCACTGTAGGTAATGGCGTGGCTCCCGCCTTCGATACTGAAAAACTTCGCCTGTGGCGCGACCTCCGCAATCAAGTCAGCGTTCGTGGGGGGGACCACTGCATCACCATCGCCCCAGATCGCAAGTACGGGGATGTTTGTTTCGCCAACGCGCTGATACTCCTCTTCCATTTCGCCCATCGGAAAGTTTCGCATGGTCGACAGCAACGACCGGAGATAGCCTTCGAAGCGCATTTGCACCTCGTATTTCTTTGTAATGTCGGGGACTGCCCGGCCTTGGTTTTCTGGTGTCGACATGATCTCGAGCAAAATGCCTCGTCCCAAAACCGCCATTAACCAATCGCCGAGGATCGGGGCCGAGAGCCACGGCTCCACTGCGCCTGAATTGACGGGGAAACCCGCGGGCGCGATCAAACCAAGTCGCCGCACCTTTTCAGGGTGACGTGCAGTGAAGTACGTCGCGATTGCGCCCCCCATCGAGTAGCCGACCAGATTGACGGGTTCGTTGATGTTCTGAGATTCTAGGAGCTCCAGCAGTTGTCGGTCGAACAACTTGGCATTGTTGTCGACATGGGGACGATCACTGAAACCGCGGCCAAAGTTGTCGTAGACCAAAATGCGATGGTTTGCTTCAGCGAGGGGGGCCAGCAAGCCTGCCCAAACATACGACGGCGTCGAGAACCCATGTACGAGCACGGTCACTTGAGCAGCCGCGCCGTCTCCGCGAGCTGGATGCCATGCGTAATGGACCTTGCCATCGGTGAGCTGCACGAATTTGCCGGGTGCCATCGCGCGGGCATCATCGTCGAACGGTTCAAGCGCCGAACGCGCTGTAACATACGAGCCGATCGCCACGACTAGCAACAGCACGGTGACTGCACCTAACCATTTTAAAATTGACACTACACTGACCTCTTTACTCATTTGTTGGATGTCGAGTCTAGGACGCTTGTAAAATCATCACCGGAACAGTTTGTCGATTATACAATCTAGCTATCGTGTTTCACGGTCCGTTGGCGCTACGAAAAAACCGGAGAGAAGGCTAAAATAAGGACGCGGCACCAAAGCGGTAAGCACGACGAATGACGAACTGTTGCAACGCCGCCACAGAAGCCAGAAGCTTGGAGTCACGATGACGATTCCCGATGATTCTCCCGCCGAAACGCAGCTTAGCTATGCGCAGGGTTTAGCCACTACGCCCCTCTTGTACGAGACGATCGGCAACGCCTTCGATCGTATTGCGGCCAAGTTTCCGCACCGCACCGCACTCATCTCCCGGCATCAAAAAGTGCGCTTGACCTATCAAACGTTTCAAGTCGAAGTCGATCGCAT
>JASDVE010000183.1:4649-4907 GCA_041891195.1 Myxococcota bacterium
TTCGTGGGCATCGGCCTCGAACCTGGCGACCGAATCGGCATTTGGTCACCCAATTGCGCGGAATGGGCCATCACCCAGTTCGCAACCGCCAAGGCAGGTTTGATTCTCGTCAACATCAACCCGGCTTATCGCCCTCAAGAACTCAAGTACTGCCTCAACAAAGTCGGTTGCAAAGCACTCGTCACGGCAGCGCGCTTCAAGTCGAGTGACTACATCGCGATGCTCGAAGACCTCGCCGAAGAGCTGGCATCCAGCGAG
>JASDVE010000184.1:0-3900 GCA_041891195.1 Myxococcota bacterium
TCGCCACACTGGGTGCGCAGCCTTGCGGCGGTTTCACGCACGCGGTCCTCGAACTGTTGGGCTTCGACAGAGCGCGGGACAAGGTGCAGCAACGCCTTCGATCCGTGGCGTCCCCCTTCGTGTGTCCCGTTGTCCAAGTCGATGCCCTCAGCATGCACTGGCGGAGCGGCCCCTTCGCCGAACCGCGCGCTTCATGCCCTCGGCAGGGGTAGCGAAACGCGGGTAAGCGAACAATCGCGTTTGGGCGACTCGTGGTGTTCGACTCGCCGCGTCTGCCGGTTTCACAGCGCGCAATTCGCCTGCCGCGAATCGTGGAATCAACATTACCGCGAGCCGCGGCCAGATTGCGCGATCCCCTACACCTGCCCTGGGCCTTGTATCCGTCCCGCCCAGTTCGAAACGCGAAAGAGCAGTCGCACTTCCCTGCCAAGCTACATCAATGAAGGATTCTTCGAAGCCTCTGGCGCCGGCGGTGCAGACTCGCGTTGGTAGTGAGGGTTCTTGACGGGAATGATCGCACCCATCCGAGACAAGTAGTCACTGATCTGCATATCCATCGCGCGCACCCGGTCGGGCTGGGAATCAGACAGGTCGTTCATCTCCCCCGGGTCGGAGACTAGGTTGTACAACTCGAAGCGATCTTGCTGTATGGGTCCGTCGTGATGAAATCGAATCAGCTTCCAATCTCCTTCGCGAAACGATGTCGACGGCCATGTATTGGGAAGTGGGAATCGATGCGGCAGGTACCCCACAAAGGACGACCGCAGGCCCTCGCCCCCGATAAGGGCCGAAACCTGCGATACCCCGTCAAATTCGTGGGTCGGTAACGCGTCGAGTTCGAGCATTTCCATCAAGGTCGGAAACCAGTCGACACCACTCAAAAACGCGGAGCTGCGACTCTTGGGCGCCACGCGCCCAGGCCAGACAACCACGGTGGGCACCCGAAAGCCACCTTCATAAATTTGTGCTTTTCCACCACGCAGCGGCGCATTGCTCGTGACCGAATGACCGTCGATCACGTCATACGTACTTCCGCCGTTGTCGGAGGTAAACACAATGATGGTCCGTTCGCGCAGGCCCAGAGTTTCCAGCGCGGCAAGGAGCTTCCCCACGTTGCTGTCGAAGTGCTCGACCATCGCCGCATACACCGGGCTTCGCTGGGCATTCGCAGGATGCGCCCGCTTCGCATACTTCTGCACCAAGTCGGGCTTGGCCTCGAATGGGGAGTGGACGGAAAATGCCCAGTAGTTGAGGAAGAACGGTTCGTTTTGATGTTGCTCCATGAAGGCGATCGCTTCGTTCGTCATGCGATCGTCAATATGCTCTCCAGGACGGCCCGACTTAAATCCCTCGGCTTCGGGAATCGGCCACGGCGCAAAGTACGGAGTCGACGGCCCCGACCAACTGGGGACATCGACGTCGAAACCGTGATCAAGCGCACGGTGGGGCGCCGCACCAAGGTGCCACTTCCCAAACAGTGCCGTCGTATATCCGTGGCGCTTGAACGCTTTGGCAAGATTATCCACGTCAAGCGGCATGCGTGTTGCCGAGGCCGGGACCAAGGTCTTCTTCGTCTTCAGCCGTGGCCCGGGCGGCCGTCCTTTGCGATCCCGGCGAAAAGCCTGAACCGTTTCGACTTCAAGGTGCCCCCCAGCTCCGGTAAACCCACGGCGCGCCGGGTCATGCCCTGTCAGGATGGCCGCGCGAGACGCCGAGCACATGGGACTCGCGCTGTACCCATTGGTAAACGTCATCCCACGGGATGCGAGCTGTTGAATGTTGGGGGTTTCATAAAACCACGTCGTTCCGTAGAGCGTGGTGTCGCTGTATCCAAGGTCGTCGGCCAAAATGAACAGCACGTTCATCGGGGGGGCGGCCGACCCCGTGGTCATCTCGTTCGCCGAGGCCATTGCCGCAACGTGCCCACTCGTGCAACCGAGCGCGACGGCAAGAGCCACGAACGGACGAAAACATGCCACCCATCCGTCAATAGACGACGTGCTCTGCGTCGCCGGTGCCCGCCCTTCCATCGCTAGCGGTAACCCGCCGCGTCGACGCCGGCGTCCTTGAAACAACCTTCCCATCCCGCCTTTTCGAAACGCGCGCGATTACAGGCAACCGCGGTGGGTACGTAGGCCGCCATGTCATCGGGTACGAAGCCTCCATTGAGCGCGAACGCGATCCGGCTAATCAGGTCGTTTTCTCGGTAGAGCATGCGGTACGTGAGTTGGCCGTCGAGATACGGCCCCCAGTCGATCCAGGTTGCTGCAACGTCAGCGAGGTTGTCGGGACGGTCTGCTTCCTCAGACACGATCAGGGTATAGAAGCCGCCGCCGTCGACGCGTAAGTCGTGATCGAGCATGCAGTGCCGCGCACTCCCGGACCAGATGTTGTACGTGCACAGCGTAAACAGACGAACGTCCTTCCCTGGCGTGCTGATGGGCTCGCCCGCCCGGGAGTTCGCGGTCGTGAGCGTCTTGGCGCGCACCACCAGGATGTTTCCATGTCGCTTGCTAAAGAACGTTGCGAGGTACTGCACGTCAGCATTCGCCAACGTGTCCGAGGGACTGTCGAAGTTGGACGACGTGCTCCATGCCGGCGGATTCACCGCGCGATGGTCCGCGATCGGCAACGATGGAAACAGAAGGTCGGTCTTTTTATGTTCCTGCCCCGGATCAAAGGGTTCGCATTCATCGTAGTGTTGCGTGACCTCACCCTTCGCGTTGTAGATCTTCATTGCGGGCAGCGGCACGCCCCCCGTATTCGGTCCGTTGCCGAGATCAGACGCGTAGAGCCGCAACATATTCCACACCCACGTCGTCTTTTTGATGCCATCTTTGCGCGCACCTACATACGACGTGTTCGAGGCAAGCACAGCGGGCGGTCGATCGAAGACGAGATGCGCGGTGTAA
The DNA here is from genome assembly GCA_041891195.1 of Myxococcota bacterium. GTDB lineage: Bacteria > Myxococcota_A > UBA9160 > UBA9160 > UBA4427 > DUBZ01. The sequence goes on from JASDVE010000184.1 coordinate 2,913, forward strand.
TAGTTTTTGCTGCCCTTTGCCGGAAGCTCCCGAAAGGGGTTCACACTGCCCTCGTCAGGATCGAGATTAATGTCACGCAGAGTCTTGAGGTTGTTCAAGTCTTCGTCGTTGGGGTGATACGCGAAGTAGCGCGCGCGGTGGTACTGGCCCCGAAATTCAACTCGCCCCCCGGGCTCGACGGCGAACATTCCCGGCGGAGTCGGGCCCGAATCGGTCAACCAGAATCGCTGCGCGAAATAGTTGCCACCAGAGATGTCCGGAAGGTTCGGGAAATGGTTGAACGTCATCGGGTTGCCGACACTCGTCCAGCCGGGGCAGCGACTTTCGCGCGAAGCGAGGGTCCCGACGTTGTACTTGCCGTCGCCGAGGCGAACGCCGCACTGTTTCGCGATGTAGTCCGCGATCCTCCCCTGGACGCCCGCAAACTCGGGATCGCGCAGGATTGCAAACGTCCGCGCCATCGGGGTCACCCCGCTCACCGCGTCGGCCCAGGCTTGAAACGTGTCTCTCAAGACGACCAGGTCGGCAGCGACCGGTTCGGGCGCGGCGTCAACGAGACTCTGGACTTGCCGGGCGTGCCCCGCAAGTTCCGCCAGCCCGCTGGTGTCGACACCCCCTCGATTGACATGCTCGAGGGCAAGGCAAAATGCAGCTGCATTGGGTTCTGCCGCGGCGGCAGTCGCACTGTTCAAGGACAGCAAAAATAGACACAGCGCCACAAGCACGCGCAGCGCGGCGGGACGCAATTCAATCGAGAACGTTCGGTCCATCAACACCTCGTTTACTGGGTTTCGTCTTCGGCAGTCGCCTGTGGGCGTGCGTTCGAGCATGCGTCAGCCCCGAACCATTGCCAACACACGCGAGCAGCTGAGCTCGCACAATTTGCTTTCATCCCCGACAGGCGGGGCGTATCGTATTGCTTCCACGTTCGAGGCCACTTCGGTTCAGCGTCTGCACGACGTCATGAGCTGGTCTTCAACTCGTGTCT
>JASDVE010000184.1:3910-4881 GCA_041891195.1 Myxococcota bacterium
GTCTTCACCTGTCATGTTAGAACTGTCATCTTCGAGCCTCACCTTAAACAACAGCCACCCCGTTGAAATCATTCGACCCCAATTACCGGAGCCCCCAACCATGAGTGAAACAGCAACCCTCGCCGAAAAGTCGCAACAACCTTTGAACAAGCGTGAAATGGGAATCAGCGAAGGCCTGCCCCTCGAAGCCGGCGACGGCGGGATCGAAGAGCTTCGACGCAGTGTGCAGCAGTTGATGGATATCGAAGCGATCCGCCAACTGAAGCATGCCTACTTCCGCTGCATCGACACCGCCAACTTTGATGAACTCGAAACCCTTTTCCACGACGACGTCATGGTGCACTTCACCGGTGGAACCTACGAATGGAAGCTCCAAGGCAAGGACGAGTACATGAAGTCGGTGCGGACCTCCTTCACGAATCAATCCATCGGGCACCACAACGGCCACCATCCCGAGATTCAAATGCTGAGCGAGACCGAAGCGACCGGGATCTGGTACTTGGCGGACAACATGTGGGTCATGAATTTTAATTTTTTCACGACCGGCACCGCGATCTATTGGGACCGCTATCTCAAAGTCGACGGCCGCTGGACCATCAAAGACACCCGGTACCGACGCATTTATGAAATCAACCGGGCGTTGGAAGAGCACCCGGCCCTATCGACCCATTACCTGGCCGCACACGGCACTCCAATTGATTCATAAAGAAGCACCGAAGAGTCTGAAATTGACATTTTCATCTTTCATTCAAAGAGTTAGTCGACCAGTCGGCCAAATTTTACCGACGGCTTTGCACACCATCGAGGTCAGATTGGCGTGAAAAAGCCGAAACGCAGCCTAAAAAGGCCACGAACGGGCACATTCCAAAAAAAATATGTGCTTTCTGGACCGTCAACCGGCGCTCTCCGCAAGCTTCGCCGCGCAGCAACACACAACAAGATCTGACTGGCAGTCCCTAGATGCTGTGCTG
>JASDVE010000185.1:0-4849 GCA_041891195.1 Myxococcota bacterium
CCCCTGTGTTGTCTTCACGCGCCCGCTTCCATGACGCCCTCAACGCACGGTCGAGAGTCTTGGCGATGTACTCCGCTTGCTCGACGTTTGCCCGGGTTCCCGTGACCTCAAGCCCGGCGCTTGCTTGTACCGGGTAGACGAAGAACTCGCTGAGGATCTCCGCGATCGCGCTTACCCGTGGACTGCTGCGCTTACAGGGGATCACGACACTGACGCAGTATTCAACTTCTCCGGCGTTGTCGTTTGTTGCCGCAGCCGAATTGAGGTTGTGCCGTGTAATGAGTTCGTTGGCCCGGACGACGGCGAGCGCCGCCTCATGTTCATTGTCGCTTCCAGCGAGAGATAAAAGCCGCTGGATCTTTCGCAAGATCGCCTCGTTCGCGAGTTCGCCGGTGATCGCGTCGTTCTCCGCCGCCACGTCGCAAGTCGCTTGCCTCACGTCTGCGTCGAGTCCGTAGCGCTCGCAAGTCTGTTGGAACTGGGGACCGTGTGGACGGTCGTCCAAACCGGTTTCGTGATGCGCGATGTAAGTGAAGTAGTGCGCCAGCTCGTGTCGCAACACGTTCTTGAGGACGCGATCTTTGGCGGTGTACATCATGCGTTTGTGCACTGCGATCGTGCAGGAAGCCGCATCGAAGTAGCCGAGTCGGTCGGCGTCATCGATGGCAACGAGACGAATCGGCCAGCTCCAACCGTTCTGTGTCTCAAAACGCGTGCGTCCGACACTTGCGCCGAAATCGTCGTGGAGAATCTGCCGCGTCATCGCGTTGAGTCGCTTGAGAAACGATTCGATGCTGGCAGAAAAAACACGCAACTGCGGAAACCTCCGGGTGGGCGATGCAAGGGGGCGCTGACAACACAACGATATCAGCGTGTTTGGGAAACGCCTGTCGTCAAGATGACAGTTTTCAATTCTGCGAATCGCCGTGGATTCGTTGAAGACTCGTCGGGGCTGCTACGCCCACGGCTTCTTCGGTGAGGTTCCTGCCCGAAATATCGTGCGATCCGAACCATTAGATTCAAACCAAAGTATCTGCGGGGCGAGAGGGGAACCTGAAATCAACAAAACGATGGCTGTATATCCATCGGGAACGTGAGGTGCCTGGATCTGTATTCCATTCTCTGCGTGGGTGACGTTTGCCTGACCACGGACGGGGATCGGAATCACTTCCCCGGTCCACGACTCGAAAACAGAAAATCCCAGTTCGTGCTCGGGTTGAGTTCGTGGACGTGTTTTCCAACGCGAGACAGCCAGGCCATTTCATCTGCGTCGAGAGGGCCTTGCTCAAGCGCCTTCACATTCGCGACGAGCTGCGCTTCGGTCGCGGGTGCCGTGAGGACCATGTCGACGTCCGGGTGCGTAAGGGCGTGACGATAAAGATGTGTCGACTCGGGAGTGCGTTCTCCATCGGGCATCCACTTCGGATCGAATAAATGTCCCCACCGCGTCGAGTTGTAGACAATCACGCTCGGACGCGGAGAAGATTGTTCGAGCAGAGGGAAGACCTCGCGCTCGGCTCCGGGATGCGCGCAGTTGTAGCGAACCATGATGATGTCGTAGAGACCGCTTTCGAGGTGCGCGCGATATTGGCTGCGATCATGGGCGCTGATGCAAAGGTGTTTTACGAGCCCTGCATCTTTCAGCGCCAGAGCGCTGTCTCGCGCGACGCGATACGGGGCCGTCGCGCTTCCCCAAGATCAACACGTCGGCGTATTCGATGTCCAACTGACGCAGTCCGCGATGAAACGTATGCGCTGACGCAAGCCCGGTGACGTCGTAGGTCTGAAGCGCGATCACCATCTCGTCACGCTTGCTGGGCGCCAGATTTCGGATCGCCTGCTTCATGCCGGGGCTTCGGCGCGTTCCCCAATAGAAGTAGTTGAGCCCTCGCTCGAACGCCCATTCGAGAGGACGGGCGCCAATGCCCGCGTCGGCGCCGATGCCCATGCGCCGCGTCGCCAGATTACCCGCAAGCTTGATCGTCTCGTTGAGGTTCGTCATCCGACAAGGCTAGCGCCGACGGCCCACGGAAGTTGCTTTATCCGCTAACTGCCAGTTGGCGTGTACCAGATCGGGGATGTCCAGGCGCGTTCTTGAATGGTCGCCTTGTGGCTTTCCGAGCAGCAAGCGGACAAGTCTTCCGGGATGGTTGCGGGGTCATTGCAATCGACCCCGGCAGCATTGCACGTGTACTGGCTCCAGCGGCATGACGGGTTCTCAAAAACCCGAGCGTAGTACCATGCAGGCGTGCTCGCATCGAAGTCGGGGTCAGACCAAACGCTGCAGAGGTTTGCGGCGCCCTGACCCTTGGGCTCGCAGGTCGCGAGGTCGACCGATGCACCGTTGTCCCCGCCCGCGACTTCGAAAACAGTTTCGTGGTGCTCGCCATCCTTTAGAGAACCTTTCACAATCTGAATTCGCTGGAGCGGCAGGCCGCGCACGGTTGCAGATCCTGCGTCTTTCATTGCGGCCACAACGAAACGCGGCGCGTCTACATTTTCGGTTTTCGCAGGAAGGTCACCGCCCATCGGCACGCCCGCCGCATAGCCTTGGGCGACCATCTCGGGGTTATCGCATAGCGTCTCGGGGTAGTCCCAACCGCCAAAGAAGCGCACGGTCGGCCGCGTACCGCTCGTGCCGTAGACCTCACGTCGGAGCATGGCTTCGAAGATGGAGTCGCGGGTGTTTTCTTCAGCCCAAGCCACCGCGAGGCCTCCCGGTCCGAATTCAATGTTGTCGGCGAACTCGTTCGTGGTATCGGCGCCTTCGCCTTTGCCGAACCCGCCGTGCCCGGGGTGTGCTGCGTCTTCGGTGGTCAGTCCTGGTGCCGCGATATGAGTGTCGGTGGAGGCGATGATCCCATACTTGAGTCCGTTTACGCCGAGGGTCTGTTGTTGGCGAAGGCCTTCGGTTAGCGCCCAGCGGACGAAGTTGTTTGCTGCCGGCAACTGCGCCGGGGGCGTAAACATCGAAGGCCGTCCGCCGCCAAACGAGTCGTAGGCAAGGGTTTCAAAGCCGCAGGTCTCGTCGTTTGACCAACCCGCAACGACGTCGCATTCCGAAGAACCCTTGTGCTGCATGATCTCGATAATGGGCTCCATCCGCTGTCGTCGTTTCGCTTCCGCGGCATCGACTTCGGGGTGGGGCGCGGCAGACTTTTCGATCTTCGCAGAGCGGAACATCAACCCACTACTGATGTTGGAGTTGTGGGGGATCGTGAGGACATCGCATCCTTCTCCGGCGTCGAGGCAATCGCGGTCAAGGTGATCCCACAGCGCCGAGGCAGAAGGCGTTTCGATCCAGCTACTCGGAAGCTTCGGTACGCGTTCGTTTCGAAACACGACGTTGCGATGCAAGTTCTTGCCTTCGTCCATCGACGCCGTCCACTCGTAACCAACGAAGCTCGTGAAGCGGCACGAAGACGACCGGTCGTACGCTTCGTCTGCCGACCGCTTGATTTCTTCCCACACGCTCCCGGCTTTGCCGAGACAGTGCTCCCCTTTGTCGCCACAGAAGCCCCAGCGACTACGGAAGCCAAGCGAGCGCCCAGCGAGCAGGACCATGCTGAGGGCTCCAGATGATCGATGTGCGACGCACACCGGGTGCCAATACGTCCAAGAGCCAGGCGTCGTGCACAAGTTGACTTCACCCAGCAGCTCGGCGTGGTCGCTCAAAGAAACAAAGTCGAGTGGGCGGTCCAGTTGGATGAAGCGCTGCGGATTGTCTTCGTCGTCATAGGGTTGGATCCCCATGCGTTCGCCCATCGCAAAGCGGTACGCGTCGGCGGGGCGGTTGCGCGTGTTCTGACCATTGGCGTCAAAGGACAGAGACGTGTGGACGTGAGTGTCACCAAATAGAGGCTGCTTCAGGGGAGTGAAGTTGGAGCACGGTTCACGCTCTTCGGTGATTTCATAAGGGCGTGCAGTGGAGGTACTCGGATCGTCCGCGGCGGTGGCGAGCATTGGCGCAATCACAGCAGCAGCAGTAGTAACGAAAGAGATGAGGGGCCGGCAGGTGGTCATAGGGGCTCCGTTGAAGTGGTCTCGTTCGAAGGTTTAACGCCAATCGCGGCGTCTCGTCAATGCGCTACCTCACGCAGTGGTGAATGAGTCGCGGACGCTTCATGCTCGCGCAATCGGAATCGTCGGCGAGAGAAGTCGCAAGCCGCGTGGGTTTCGGGGCGGACGCCGTATTCAACCGTCCCTTCAAAAAAATGTTCGGAGAACTGCCAGCGACGTTGCGAAAACGAGCGCGAGTGCTTGCGGACTAGGACTGCTTTCCTGCGTCTGCAATCATGACGTCGATGTTCTCAGACGTTGGCCCATTCGCGATGAGCGTGTTGCCGGGAATCTGATCGGGCTGGCGTCCGATCGCGATTTCCGGAGGCAGAGTGTCCGGGAGCCCGTCAATCATTTCGGGGCTGGCGTAGTAGCCGAGCGCATAGTTTCCCATCGTATAACCCAGTAGATCCGTGAGCTCGGCGGCAAGGTTTTTTGCGATCTCGGGCGGGCAAGACAGGTACTGGTTTTCTTCTTGACGTAACCAACCCAGGCAATAGGTGATGTTTAGACCTACACGTGGAGCCTCTGAATTGTTCGCGCCGCCGCCATGGATCACAGTGCCGCTATAACAGAGGACCGAGCCGCGGGGCATGACGGCTTGGATGCTCTCGTTCTCCGATTCCGGGTTGCGATCCAACGGCCAGTCATGGCTGCCCTTGACGATGTGGGTCGCACCACTCTCGGCGGTGAAGTCCGTCAGCGCCCAAATGGTGTTGAACTGGGGTTCGATCGGTTTCGGGATGTACCCGCCCCAAGCAAGACGGTCCCGGTGCAATATCTGTCGACC
>JASDVE010000186.1:0-22116 GCA_041891195.1 Myxococcota bacterium
CTCTGCGAGTTCGCATCGGTCGACCCGAATCGCATCCTCATCACCTATCAGCTTCCACTCATTGACATCGACTACGCCGCCTCCGAGATCTATCGACTTGCGGGACTCGGCGCGCGATCGATCCAAGTTCCGAACTTCCCGAGCGAAAACGGAATGCCCGACTATCACGACCCCTGTTACGAAAAGCTCTGGCACGCCTTCGAAGAAACGGGCGTCGTGGTCGCCAATCATTTGACGTTGAAGGAATCTCTCTGGGATGTCTTCCGGCGCGACCCCACACCGCAGAAAGGCATCTTCACCGCACTCCCTGGCTTCGCCATCGCCGAAACGATGAACTGGTACATCTTGACCGGCGTTCTCGAGCGGCATCCGAAGTTGCGCGTCGTCTTCGTTGAACCCGGTCTCTTCTGGGTGCCCGGATACATCCGTTTTCTCGACAGCCGCATGGACGCCCACTACGACTTCCCGGGGATGAAGGAAAAACCTTCGACCTACTTCAAGAACCAAATGGCCGTCACCTTCGTCGCGGAACCCGAGGGCGTTGAGCTGCGGCACCAGATCGGGATGGACAATGTCATGTGGTCGACCGACTTCCCTCACCCTGCATGCAATTGGCCCAACGCGGTGGACAAGGTCGACGCGCTCTTTGCAGGGGTTCCGGAAGAAGAAATTCAACAGATCACGTGGGGCAACGGCGCAAGGATGTACGGCGTTTCGTAAGCGCCGCGCGCTCTGACAAGTTTTTATTCGATGGAGGTACGGACCATGGCTGGTGTACTCGACGGATTGCGCGTACTCGACCTTTCGTGGGGCACAGCGGGCCCGATGGCGACCATGCTGCTCGCCGATCACGGCGCCAACGTCACAAAGATTGAACCCCCGGGCGGCGATCCGTTTCGCTCGCAGTTGGGGTACCACGCCTGGAATCGCGGCAAGCGCAGCGCGGTGTTGGACCTGAAGCAAGAGGCCGACTTCGCGACCTTTCGCAAACTCGTCGGCGCTGCAGATGTTCTCGTCGAAAGTTTTCGCCCCGGCGTCACGCAACGACTGAACATCGACTTCGCGTCCCTATCTGACGACAACCCGCGCCTAATCTATTGCTCGATCACCGGCTACGGGCGAAATAATTCTCATTCTGATCGCCCCGGTTACGATGCACTCGTCGCAGCGCGCATGGGTCTCCACTGGGAACAGCGCGGACGCGTTGGAGGTTCGGCGACGGTGCTCTCGGGCAAGGCGCCCTTCTCGCCCGATTACGAAGTGCCGCATGAAGCCCAACAGGGACCCCCTCGCGATGGACCCGTCTTCCCCGCTTCGCGCTTTCCGAGTATGGGTGCTGCCTACGCGGCAACCGTCGCGATCAGTGCGGCACTGCGGGCGCGCGAAGTGACTGGACGCGGCCAGCACGTCGAAACTTCGCTGATGCAGGGCGCGCTTGCAGCTGGCGTCATGTCTTACGGCGTGGCCGAGGACATCGAAGCCGAGCACTATATGACGTGGGTCGCCGACAGCCGCGCGCCCAAGGGTCTCTTCGAAGGATCTGACGGGCGCTGGGTTCATGCTTGGCCGCCCAGTCCGCGGTTTATCCTGGGCGCGGGCGAAGGAGACGCGCTTCAGGCGACCGCGGATCTTTCTGCGCGCGAAGATCCCGATCGCATCGGTCTAGGTCCCGAAGAACTCTTTGTGCTCCATCATTACTGGGAGCCGATGGCCCAGACCGTCAAAAAATTTACAGCCGACGCATGGACTCAGGCGGGAGCCGACGCCGGAGTATGCATTCAAAAGATTCGCTCTCCTGAAGAAGCCCTCGCAGATCCGCTGCTCGTCGACGACGGCTGCGTAGCTGACATTCACGACCCTGTGCTCGGATCGATTCGCGCGGTCGGGATCACGTACAAGCTCGGCAACAGCCCCGGCACTATCGGCGAAGGACAACCGACTGTGGGCGCGCACACCGATGCGGTGCGCAAAGAGAGCGAACAACTCGTGTCGCAGCCCCCTTCTGACAAGAGCACGACATTGAGCGGCGGGCCCCTCGAAGGCATTCGCGTGCTCGACTTCGGGCTCGCTGTCGCCGGGCCCTATGGCGCACAGGTACTTTCCGATCTCGGTGCCGAAGTCATCAAGATCAACGCGCTTCATGACTGGTATTGGCATTCGAATCAGATCGCCATGTGCTGCAACCGGGGCAAGCGCAGCATTGCGGTGAACCTCAAGCACCCTGACGCCAAAGAGGCAATCGCGAAACTCATCGCGTCGGCAGACGTGATCATTCACAACATGCGCTACCCGGCCGCAATCAAACTCGGCATCGACTACGAGACGCTTCGCGAGCAACATCCGCGGCTCGTCTATTGCCACACTCGCGGCCACGAGCGTGGCCCTCGAGAAAACCTTCCCGGCAATGATCAGACTGGAGCTTGTCTCGCGGGTGTCGAATGGGAAGACGGTGGATGTGGGCGCGGCGGCCGCCCGATGTGGTCGCTCACAAACATGGGCGACACGGGCAACGGTTTTCTCGCCGCAATCGCGATCTGCCAAGCGCTCTACGAACGGGAGAAAACGGGCAAGGGACAGTGGGTTGAGACGGCCATCGTCAATGCACAGTTGTTGAATGCATCCCACACCGTGGCGCGGGCGGACGGCACTGGTTTCGACCGCCCCAAAACAGACGCAATGCAGACAGGTTTTTCAGCTGGCGTTCGGCTTTATCCAACGACCGACGAGTGGCTGTGTCTTTCACTTGTCACGAATGCACACTGGAACGCACTCGGTGATGCCCTGGCACTTCCGGAGTTGCAAGCGGAGGGGCGCTTCGCAGGTGACGCTGCACGATCATCGAACGATGACGAAGTCGCCAAGGCGATCGAACACGCCCTTTCAACCCGAACCGCTTCAGATGCATTCGCAGTGCTCGATGCGGCCGGGGTTCCATGCGAAATTTCTTCGGAACACGCCGGAGTTGCGCTGTGGAACGACCGCGAAGCCATCGACCGCCAATGGATCGTGAAGTATCCGCACCCCATGACGAAGGAGCTTGGTCAGGTGGGCCTTGCGTTTTCGCTATCCGACACCCCTGCACGGATCCAGCGACGCCCGTTGATCGTCGGAGAAGACACGAGGCAGATTCTTTCCGACGTCGGTTATGACGACGCCGCGATCGACAAACTCTTCGAGTCTGGCGCGGTCAACGATCAGCGCGTTTATCCAGCCCTTGCGGACCCCGGTGCGGCCACTGTGGATTCACCGTGGGCGGCGAAAAAGTGAGCGAAGCAATGAGCGAGCTTCGTCCGGCACCCTGGATCACAAGGGATTCGTCTTTCTTTTGGGAAGCAGCCAAACGCTGCGAGCTGGTTGCCCAACGCTGCACGGACTGCGGCAAGTTACGTCAACCACCTCGCCCCATGTGCCCCTTTTGCAATAGCGTTGAACGCGAAGAACAAATGCTGTCAGGCCAGGGCACTGTCTATACCTGGGTGATGCCGCGCTATCCCGCGATCCCAGGCTTTGAAGACGGTCGGATCGTGGTCGTTATCAACCTCGCCGAAGGTATCCGCATGGTTTCGAATTTGTGCGACATCGCATACGAAGACGTCACGCGCGAAATGTCTGTTGAGGTATTTTTCGAAGAAGTACAGGACGGCTTCAAAATTCCACTATTCCGACCCGCTTCAGCTTAAGCCCATCACCGAGAAAGGCTCTATCACCCGTGGCACATCCCCTCGACAAGGTTGCAATCGCTGGCATCGGCAGCACTGAGTTTTCAAAAAACTCGGGGCGAAGTGAAATGCAGCTCGCCGCCGAGTGTGTCAAGGCTGCTCTCGACGACGCCGGTCTAACCCCGGCGGACGTCGACGGCATGGTGACGTTTACGATCGACAACAACGAGGACGTCGCCCTTGTCCGCAACCTCGGTGTCAAAGAGCTCAGCTATTCATCCCGCATTCCCCACGGCGGGGGGGGATCGGGTGGCTCCATCGTGCATGCGGCTGGCGCAATCGCGGCAGGCCTCGCAGACACCGTGGTGGTATGGCGCGCCATGAACGAGCGTTCGGAATATCGCTTTGGCCAAGCCACCAACCCCGGTGCCGTGGCACCAGGAGGCGGCGCAACGGGTATGGAATGGGCCGTGCCGTGGGGTGCGGCAACACCCGCATGTTGGCAATCCATGTTTTCCCATCGCTACATGACGGAGTACGGTGTCACCAACGAAGACCTCGCGCACATTTCGGTGCTGATGCGGAAGCACGCCGTCAACAATCCAAATGCCTTCGGTTATCAAAGCCCGATCACCATCGACGACCACCAGAACTCACGTTGGATCATTGAGCCCGTGCTGCGATTGCTTGATTGCTGCCAAGAGAGTGACGGCGGACAAGCCTTCGTCTTGACCTCGCTCGAACGTGCACGAGACTTGCAGCAGGCACCGGTCCGAATCACGGCTGGCGCGCAGTCGGTGCCCTACCCCATCGACGCGATTACCAACTTCTATCAAGACGACTTTACCGACATGCTTTCTACCATCGGGATGGCGAAACAACTCTATGAACGGTCGGGGGTTGGGCCTGCGGACATTCAAGTCGCGATGCTTTACGACCACTTTTCGCCCATCATCCTCCAGCATCTCGAAGGCTGGGGCTTTTGCGCGAAGGGCGAAGCGATGGATTTCGTAAAAGACGGCCATTGCGAACTCGACGGCAGCCTCCCCGTAAACCCGAACGGTGGGTTAATCGGCGAGGCCTACATCCATGGTCTGAATAGCGCTGCCGAAGGCGTGCGGCAGATTCGCGGCACTGCGATCAATCAAATCGCCAACGTCGAGCACGTCGCATTCTCATCGGGCATGACCGGACTGATCTTCGGACACGGTTAAGCATTCGAACGAATTTTCGCCGTAGGCACGAGTGCAGTTTGATTGTTGGCACGAAAGTCGAAGTAACCGAACTTCATGGAGTGCATGATGAAAATTTTAGGCATCAACCGCGTTGAACTGGTCGTTCGCGATCCCGACCAAGAGGCCGCCGCACTTGGCGGATTGCTGGGCGTTGAATTTGACCGCTCCGTCACCGAAGAACACGGCGTGCTTTCACGCACAAGTTTCGAAATGGGGCTCGAACTTGCGGGACCCACCAAGGCCGACTCCGTGATGAACGACATCCTCGATCGCGAGGGCGAAGGTTTGCTCACGATCGTGTTTCGGGTGGACTCAGCAGATGCTGTCGTTGAAATGGCAAAAAACAATGGCCTCGAAGTCGTCGTTGATCTCGACTACGGAGACGGCCTCAAGGGATACAAATGCTACCGCCAAGTTTCCCTGCGTTCGGATCAGTTTCCCGCCCAAGCGTCGTTTACATTCGCGGAGTACGAAGAAGCATAAAGAAAGGCACCTCGATACTGGGACCTCGAAGATCCCAAGCGACGTGACATGCTCGAATCGTGGCGAGGTGCGCGCAAATTCTGGCCGTGCCCAGAGACGCACCGCACTTCGGCGTCAGGCTTGACGCGACCCCGCCCCAGAAATTTTTGTCGACTCCCGGCCGCGAGGTTCTAAACTAGATCCGATCGTTTGCCCCCGAGAGCAGGAGAAGAACCCCGCATGACTTACGCAGCCCACCGCCGCATCATCGACGTCGACAGCCACGTCATCGAACTCGAAGACTTCTTGTACGAAGCCGCTACGTCAGATGAAAGAGCGTTGCTTCCCAGCATGTCCGATCAAAGCGAACTGCCATTGGTACAAGCCGGACTCGAACGTGGACGACAGCTATACGAAAAGCGCCAGAACGACCCCGCCACGATGGCAAAGTTCGAAGCCAATTTGATGAACGCACGCGGGAACGGCTGGAGCCGGCTCGGCGCCTTCGATCCAACGGAGCGGTCGCACGCCCTCGACCTCATGGGATTCATGCAGCAGTGGATATTGCCGACTTTCTCTTTTCACCAAATCGCGCACGTTAAAGACCCCAAGGTCATGGCCGCGGGGGCGCGGGCGCTTAATCGAGGGCTCGCAAACTTCTGCGCCCATGACGACCGACTGCGTGCGATCGGTTACCTGCCTCTGAGCCTTGGACCCAAGCTGGCAGGCGCGATCATGGATGAAGGCGTCGCGAATGGATGCTTCAGTTTCATGATCGACACCAACGAACCCGACCCGAAGGCGCGTTCGTTCACGCACCCTGACTTCGATCCGATTTGGGCGCGCTTTGAAGCGCTCAATCACCCGTTCGTGGTCCACGTTGCCGTGAACGGTCACTACGATGCCGTGTCTCCAAGTTTTATGAATAACGGCCAGGAGCAAATCCAGCTCGGGGGAGATGCTCCCGCGACCCCCGTCGGCTTCGTCACGATCAAGAACAGTGCTGAACTCTTTTTGTCGGCCATGATCTTTGATGGCGTCTTCGATCGGCACCCCGGTTTGCGTGGCATTTCCATGGAACATGGTGCCTTCTGGGTTCCATCATGGCTGCGCGGTCTCGACTTTGCCGCGGACTCTTTGAAGCGCGTTCGAAAGTTCGATCGCCGCCCATCGGAAGTCGTACGTACGCACCTGAAGTTCTCGCCATTCGCCGGAGAGCCTGTTGGATGGATCATCGACAATGTCGGCCCAGAACTGCTCGTCTTCGCGTCCGACTACACCCATCCCGAAGGCACGTCGGATCCGATTGGGAAGTTTGAAGCGACGATGGACAATTGCTCCCCCGAGACCCTCGACCGCTTCTACTACGGCAACATGGCCGAGTTGTTGGGACTGCCGGGATAGCGCTTCGCATTAAACAGAAGCGTGGTTCATCGTGCCGCCACTTCGTTTTGTCGATTGCGACCGTCGACAGCTTGGGGATGCGACCGTCCTAGAACAGGATGAGGTCGTGCATCGGCCTAAAGTTCTGTCACAATCAGTGCCAACACTTCACCGACTCTCGCGTCACCTCCTGGAGCTCCAGTGACTGTTCCCTCAGACCGACCTTACGAATTTTACGCTTTCGACGTCTCTTACTTTTCTGCCAAGGTGCGCCCGGCGTTGCGGTACAAGCGCGTTTGGTATGACGAGATTCGAGCCGACGCGCGTTACATCAAGCAACGCACCGGCCTCGCCTTCATCCCCATGTTGATCACACCGGAAGACGAAGCGTGGCAGGACTCAACCGACATCTATGATCGACTCGAAGCCCGTCATCCCGAGCCGCCCCTCTTCCCCGCCACACCCTTGCAGCGCATCGCTGCCCACTTAATCGAGCTCTACACCGACGAGTTTGCACTGATCCCGGCCATGCATTACCGCTGGGGCAGCGAACTTGGCGAGTCCTCTGCGCGCGCGCGGTTTATCGCAATGATCGGAGACGAAGAGATCGGCACGCAGGCCGCGAAACGAATGGCGCAGGCACGCTTGGCTCTCGGTGCAAACGATGACAACGCTCCGGCCATCGAAGCACACACCCGCGACCTTCTCGACGCGTTGAACGCGCACTTCGAGAACCACCCGTACTTGCTGGGGGAACGAATGTCGTTCGCAGACTGCGCGCTCATGGGCCCGATCGACGGTCACTTTTTCACCGATCTCGTTTCTCGCAAGCTCCTGCTCGAAACCGCACGCCCCGTGGTCGGTTGGATCGAACGCTGCAATCAGCCCAACTCACCTGAACAAGGAACATGGTTGGCCAACGATTCATTGTCACCCACCCTAAGCGAAGTCCTCAAAGTGATGGGCGAGGATGCGGTACCGCTTCTGATGGCATGCCTCGAAGTCTTCGAGAACTGGGCCGACACGGCGTCGCGTGACCAAGAGCGCCTGCCGCGCACTATTGGGCAGGTTGAATCGTCGCTTCGCGGTCTGCCTGTCGGGCGATTCGTTGGAATTTATTTGCCGTTCTTGGCACAGCGCGTGTTGGACGACTACAGCGCACTCGATGCCGAGGTGCGCAAGACCGTAGACAGCGCCATCGCAGGCACGGGCTGGGAACGCATGCTCGCCCATAAGCCACGGCATCGGCTCACGAAGCGAGGCTTCGAGATCGTCTTCGCAGACCAGTAACCTTCGCCGTGCCCCGACAATCGTTCCCACGCAAAACGTTCTTACGTATGGATTCAATACCGTCATGGTTATAGGCCGCGTGATCTACGCCCTGGGCATCGCTGCCTTCAGACGCGTGCCGACACCTCTCGCATGAGGCTTGAAACCGTGCGACGGTCTGACAGGGATTTCTGGCCCGACGCGAGGCACGGCGGCAGCTACAAGTCTTCTGCCCGGGGCCCCTACACCACCAAAGTCTGGGGAAATTAAAAAAATGCCCGCTGCACCTATCCATCTCGGCCGCGTTCCGGCCAAACAGGCCAAGCGTGTCGCAGCAGCGCTCTATCGTGTCCTGCGCGATTCGACCGCAACCGATGAAATTGTGGTGGCCGAAGAGATCACCGCACAAGAACAATTGCGCTATTGGCTCCGGGACGGAATCTTCGAGAGCGAAGAAGGCCGTCGACTCTACTCACAAAGACCCGAAATTGCCGCGACCGACCTCGACACGCTACGCGCCTTGCCCGACGACTCCCTGGGCCGGGAATTCGCACGTTTTCTCGACGACCATTCCATCAGTCTCGCCGGGCTTGCGCAGGGCACCCCGTTTACCGAGGGCGATGACGAGGCCTACCTGATGCGACGCATTCGGCAGTGTCACGATTTATGGCACGTCCTGCTTGGACTCGGCACCGAAGGCCACGAAGAAGTTCTCGTGCATTGCTTCAGTGTCGCTCAGACCGGTTTCCCCTATTCCCTGATCGTGATCGGCCTTGGCTCGCTCAAGCATATGGTGTTAGAGGGACGCTGGTCGACCTTACGGACCGAGACCCGTGCAGCCTGGCGCTGCGGCGCCAATGCCGCACCCATTCTGGGCGTCTTCTGGGAAGAACGCTGGAGTCAACCGCTCGCGATGGTGCGCCGCGAACTCGGCATCGAAGCCATCGGCGCGCAAGCTGCAGCGTAATCACGGGATCTGTCCACATGAAACCGCAAATGAACGAATTGGGATTCTACACACTGGCCGGTGCCCCGAGGCGCTAGCGCCGGCATGCGCAACGATTGGGGTACGGATTCGTTTTTAGCCACGCTCGATGCGCGGCTGGCCAATTGAACGCGGACAGCCGACTCCCCTCTATCCGTCCGGCTTCCGGCTACCCATCGGTACGAACGCCATCATGAAAACCAATCCAACGATTTGCCCGTCGAATTCGCTACTGCTCTACTTGTCACGGGCACCCGTCACGCAAGCGGGGAACCCGCCGTTTTCTCTTGCGTTGGGGATCCACCCACCATGAACCGAACTCATTTGACGACTCTCATCGCGCTTGTTGCTCAGGTTGCGCTTTTGACCGGTTGCTTCGCATTGCACTCGCGGATCGTGGGCACGAACTTCGGGGCAGAAGACGCACCGTTCATCGCAGACAGCGCACCTCAGATCGAATCGAATGCGGCGCTCCCGGAGCAAGCGGGTCTCATTCACCGGGTCGTACTTGTCGGCGACGCGGGAGTCCCCATGGACAGTGAACCCGTGCTCGAGTCTCTGGGTCGTTGGGCGGACGTCTATCCCGGCATGACCACCGTGCTCTTTCTCGGTGACAACGTATACCCCGCCGGAATCGAAGAAGACGACGTTGCGGAAGGCGAAGAGATCCTGCGCAAGCAAGTCGACGCCACGAGCGCGACACGTATCTTTATCCCCGGCAACCATGACTGGGGACACAAGGGCGACGATCGACTCCTGCGTCAGCAAGCGTACCTCGATGGCAGACAAATCGAATTTATCCCGCGCGATGGTTGCCCTGGCCCCACGCTCCGCACACTGGTTCCGCCCACGGCAGGACTCACCCGCGGCATTAGCACGATCGTCTTCGACATTGACCCGTGGTACTTCAACAAAGACGAAGTCTCAAACTGCCCTGGCAACACAACGCCCGAAGCCTTGGCCGCGGAACTCGAAGAATTGCTCGCCGCCAATCGAGACCAATGGCTTTTCGTTGGCGCCCACCACCCGCTTCGCTCCGGGGGGCCTCACGGTGGGTTTTCACGCGGTGCCGTCGCAGACTTCATTACGGGCGCCATATTTCTGGTCTTCGGAACACTTCAAGACACTTACGAAGACGGCTATCGCGAGATCATGACTCCGATTGAAGCGTCCCTCGCAGCGAATCCCCCCGCGTTCTATGTCGCGGGACATGATCACAACCTTCAGATCCTTGAGGGCGGAGATCACGCGGGCTACCAGGTGGTCAGTGGCGCCGGTGCGACGAAACGTGTTCGCGGCGGACATGTCACGAACATCGAAGGCTCTCTCTTCGCACACGGCCACGCGGGCTTCGTAGTGGTCGACATCGTCCGCTCAGGCGACGGCGAGCGGGCCCTGGTTCACGTCATCGAAACTGAACAGGACGCACCGGTATTCAGCATGGACGGTGGCTCGCGATAGATTGAAATCGAGGGGCGTGACAACTTCTTTTGGAGTTCCGCCCAACCCGCGATTCCGAATTAATCACAAAGGGCTCGATCCCCGAACGCAGTCACGACAAGCGCTCGGCCGCCTGGTGTATCCCGTCAGTAGCTTCCAGACATCTGGACGACCTCAATAAAGAGACGTTCTACGGGGTCACCTTGTCACGCGAACGTCGACAAGCTGATGACGACGCAAATGCCTGATGCATCTCCTCGTACTTCGACCAAAAGGGATAGCGCCTCTCGAACCCGAGGCCTCTCACTTCACAAGCCGAGTTCAGCTCGACGTGGCGCCGGTAATGCAGCCTCGACTCAGGCAAAGCATCGAAATTCAATCAACGGTCCCATCCCCATCACAGAGAAGCATGTCTTCGGCAATTTCTCTTGAAGGGGTTCGCACAGCGTCCGGCAAGCCCTATCCATCGCTTGAGCCCAAACACCCAAACTGCTATCCACGCACGGTGAACGCAACCATGCAAAAGCTACAAGAGGTCTTTTGCGACCTCTTTGAAGACGACGACATTGTCGTCTCCCGCAACACCGGCGCGGCGGACGTGGACGGGTGGGATTCGCTGATGCACGTCACCCTGATGCTCGAGGTTGAGCGCGCCTTCGGCGTACGCTTTTCGAGTGGAGAAGTCGCCGACTTGGTTGACGTTGGACAACTCGTGGATCTGGTCGAGTCCAAAGTGAGCGGCTGATGGATCGCGTTGACCAACTACTTTCCTACATCGAAGAGAAACACCCGCGGTTAATCGGAAGCGTACGCGAAGCAGAACAGGTTGACCCCATTTGGTTTCGCCGCGTGACAAACCAGCTTTTGGAATGGTCAGCCGGCGTCGTGGATGGCGATGGCATCCAAGTTGTCGCCGACGGCTACGCCCAGTTCAATTCCGACGTCAATTGGGCGCAGGGCCGCTATGAGGTCGACGGCGAATACGAGAACAAGTCCTACGCCGAAGTCTACGAATCTCATTACAACCAAAAAGAGACGATGGAGGCGTATCTGTGGGGCGTCTGTTTTGCAAATGTGCTTCGTCCCCACCACGTTGAATTGGGCGTGCATTGGGAAATGCGCTTTCTGTCTCGGTTGCAGAATGAACCTGAGATCATAGAAATTGCGCCGGGTCACGGAGCTTGGGGGCTGCTCGCCCTCGATCATGTTCCTGGCTCAAGGCTGCGCGGTTTTGATATCAGTGAGACTTCCGTTGCAACGTCCAGGGCCATGGCCCACGCAGCGGGCCTGTCCGATCGCACTTCCTACGAAGTTCGTGACGCACTCGACTTAGAGCGCCTCGCCCCGCAATCCGCAGACGCGGTCATCTGTTCATTTGTTCTTGAGCATCTCGAACAACCCGAAAAAATTTTCGCCGCAACGCGACACTTGCTGCGCCCGGACGGTGTCGCGTTTATCACGGGCGGGCTCGAATCCGCCCAGGTGGACCACATCTACGAATTTCATCGCGAGTCGGAGCTTGTCGTGATGGCGGAGTCACAGGGTTGTCGTGTACTTGAAACAGCTTCGTTCCATCCCTCTCGAAACCTGCGCAATGCCCGATTTCTTCCCCGGTCGATGACATTGATCGTCTGCCCTTCGAATGAGACATGACATGCCGAAGACGAACGCGATCCGCGAAAGTCGAAGGCTACTAAAAGACGGCAAGTTCGCCGAGGCCACGGCCCGCCTCCATTCACATCTGCGCGAGCCGGATGTTTCCACCGCGGACTTCGAAGGTGCTGGGAGACTTCTCTCTCGGGCCCTCGTCGAGACCGGTAAAAACGGTCAGACGTTCCATGTGCACTTGGTCGCGCAGTGCACTACGTCGTTCTTGCTTCCCCTCCTCACCGCGGAAGCATGGGCGCGAGGTGTTGGCATCCGAGCCACCGAAGCCGACTACGACAGCATGCTGCAAAGCCTGTACGACATGAAAAACGCAGCCGATCGCCCAGACGTCATCGTTCTGTTTCCATGGACGCAACGACTGTGCAACGGTGATGAGCGATCAGCAGATGATCGTTTCACCGATGAGATGACATTCTTAAATTCCGTTTGGGCCGCAGCGGAAGAGGTTTGTTCGAACGTCATCCAGGTTGGTTACGACTGGACCCATGCAGGACCGTCGGGCTTTCACCTGGGTTCACGATCCGGGGGCGCAATCAATATCGTCAGACAAATAAACAACCTCATTCGACAGTCCCTGCCAGCGGGTATGTGGTTCACGGATCTCGAATCCATCTCTGGCGTATTCGGAAGGACTCGTTTTTACGATCAGCGGTCCTATCACTGGACAAAGAACCCAATGTCGCAGTCGGGTAGTTTGGCCCTGGCCCGACATCTATGGGCAGGGGTTCGTGCGATCACAACCGGCGCAAAAAAAGTGCTGGCAGTCGATCTCGACAACACCTTGTGGGGTGGCGTCGTCGGAGAAGACGGTCCCTTAGGCATTGCAGTCCACGACTCGCCTGCAGGCGAATCCTTTCGCGCGTTCCAGCGGTACATCAAGGAACTGAGCAAGCGTGGCGTTCTGCTGGTCGCTGTTTCCAAAAACAATCCGGCCGACGCAGAAGAGCCGTTCAACGTAAACGAAGAGATGGTTTTGTCGCTGGATGACTTCGCCGCGTTCCGTGCGGGATGGGGCGCCAAGAGTGAGTCGATGCGAAGTATTGCCGAAGACTTGAACCTTGGACTCGACTCGTTTGTCTTCTTCGACGACAACCCCAGCGAACGCCTCGAAGTCCGTATGAACGCACCCGAAGTCGAGGTGATTGAACCCGGCCTTGACCCGGCTGGCTACGTCGGTGCCCTGGAAGAGGGGCTGTTCTTCGAGACGAAAAGCATGACCGACGAAGACCGGAACCGCGCCCAGGACTACCAAGCCCGACTTAAGCGCGCCTCCGTCGAACACAGCGTTGGATCTACCGACGAGTACCTCGAAGGGATCACAATGACTGCGGAGCTCCGACCGATCGACGACCAGAACATGTCACGGGTCATTCAACTGATCGGGAAAACCAATCAGTTCAATACCACGACCAAAAGACACTCCGAAGCCGATGTCCGCGAAATGCTCTCGAACGATGCGGTTGGCCTCACGCTACGGCTACGGGACCGATACGGCGACTATGGTTTGATCTGCGTCCTGCTCGGGACGCCAATCGCGAGGGACTCGAACGGTGCTTCAGCCCCCAAAACCATCGAAATGGACACCTTCCTCTTGAGTTGCCGAGCGATGAGTCGCACAGCCGAGCACTTCATGTTCAACGAGTTCATCCACATCATTCGCGCAAAGGGCTACAAGCAAGTCCTGGCGTCTTACATTCCGACCGCGAAGAACCAGCCCGTCGCTGCGCTCTTCCCCTCCCTCGGTTTCTCGACGATGGAGTCTACTGGCGAGCCCTGCGAACGTTACGCGCTCGACATTGCCGAGTATGCTCCCTCGGACACCCGCATCGCCCCCATCGGTACGGGTCGCTAAGTACCTTTTTCCTTTCGGGAGCCAGTATTGGTCGAGTTCGGCAGCCTGTTTTTTTGGATCACGACCGTGGTTCTCGTGCTGTCTGTTCGCTTGCTGCCGCTTTCGGGGGCTCAGCGCAGCTGGCTATTTTTGGCCGCGGTGGCCGCCCTGCATTCCGGCTCCCCACTGGGCGGGTTCGCCCTGCTGTGCGTCGCACTTTACGGCCACGTTGCGATGCGATTCGCGCAGACTCAACTCTTACTCGTCACCCACCTTGTGGTGCTTACCACGCTTTTGTATTTCGGAATCCGTGGTGCCGACGTCGCGCCGTCGTTTGCTTCCATTCTTCCGGTGGTCGGGCTTCCTTACGTCTATTTACGGGTGATTCATTTAATTCTCGAAAACCGAGCCAACCGCCTCGAGTCCTTCGGCATTACCCAATACCTGACGTACCTCCTCCCATTCCACCAGTTTTACGCGGGACCGATCGAGCGCTTTTCTGAATTTCGAAAGAACTACAAGAATGATTTACCTCCGCTCACCAACAAGTCGACGCTGGATGCCCTCGACCGGCTAACCAACGGGATGGTGAAGTACTACGTGCTGTCGGGCCTGCTGGTATCCAGCCTCGATTTCGAGTTCGGAGGTTCAGGACTCTCACTGTGGTTGGAAGTGAGCCTTCAAGCGATCCACGTCTATCTCAATTTTTCGGGCTACATGGACATGGTGATCGGCATCGGCATGCTGATTGGGTGGCGTCCTCCAGAAAACTTCAACTGGCCCTACTTCTCTCGAAACATTCTTGTGTTTTGGACTCGCTGGCACATCACACTGAGCAACTGGATCCGTGATTACATTTTCATTCCGCTCAATATCCACTTGCAGCGCGAGTACCGGCTCGCCCCATTGCTGGCCGGCGCCATCAGCTACATCGTTTCAATGGTCTTTTGTGGGTTCTGGCATCGACCCACTATTTCGTTTGCGCTTTGGGGAGCGCTCCAAGGTGGTGCAATCATTGTTTGCAAGCTCTACGAATTGGCGCTGAAACGCATGCTGTCTCGAGACGCGCGCAAGGCTTACCAAGCGTCGCGAATCGCCGCAGTCACCTCGGGCGTGGTGACATTCCAGTTCATCGCGATCAGCTTCGTGTTCGCATTCAATGACATTGGCGTCGCGCTCAACATCGTGGAACGAATGTTTGGAATGAGCCCATGAAAATGCAAATTCCCAGCGAGTCCGTTTCCAACATTGGACGCGCACTCTGGATCGGGCTTAAGATCGCCATCGTGATTCAGTTCGCACTGGAGGCTACCTCCGTGGTCTATCAGGGATTCTGATGAGAAGTACGGCCATCCTCATCAAGTGGGCAATCGTTGCCGGCGTTGCATTTGCGGCGGCTCGTTTTGCCCTACAACTTGTCCCCGTCGAGCAATTGCCGCTCCCAACCGGGATCATGCTCGAAACGACGCGCCGTGCTCCCAGGGATTTGTACAACTTTCCAGACGACCGCTGGGTGTTCTTGGTCGGCGGTTCCACTGTGCGCGAAGCCGTCGAGCACGATCAACTTGCATGGGACGTGCGAAAATTCGCCGAACCTAGAGGCATGGCAAGCGACATCGCGTTCGCGCTCAATTGGACCCTCGCCAATGCTGACCCCGACCACATGCCAGAACTCGTGGTCTGGGGAGTTCATTCAATTTGTTTCGTCGACCGTAAGCCCCACCCGGCACTCACCCGAGTCGCCCAAGACATGTGGAACGACGACATCGCGCGCCGCCTTCAATTCCACGAGAGCAAAATCGAACTCAGTCCGACAGACCGATTCGAGCGCAGGGTCCACCAGTTCGACCCCTGGATTCGACAACGCGGCGTCATCCGAGACGCGGTTGAGGTGTGGGTTCGCTCGGTGGTCTATGGCGGCGACGGACTCGCCGGCGGCTTCCCGACCTGGCACGTAAAAGACGAGCGCGCGCTGCAACCGATCGACTTCTACGTAGATCGATCTGCCAAGCTTGGGCTCTTCGTCGATGAGCCTGTTGCGACGGTGCATGAGCGCGCGATCGCGGTAGTACTCGAGACCCTGCGCGCCTATAACATCCCATTGATCGTCGTTGGCATGCCGGAGCACAGCGCAATGCGCGCCAGCTACCCAGCCCATAGTCGGCAATTGATGCTCGACCGATTTCACGGCCCGGGGGTACGCGTCGTAGATTGGATCGATTTGTTGCCCGACGCGCTACTTACAGACCATCTTCATGCGACCGCCGCGGGACGCGTTGTCTTCACCCATCGGTTAAACGCACTGCTCGACGAAGTATCGGGCGAAGCGTCAGAGTAGAGCCACGACGTCAATCGCCCGTCGGCTTGACCCAACTTCAACAGCTTCAAAAACACAATACCCTGATGCCCACTCAGGGCTTCGGCATGTTTCATGCGATGAAAAACCCGCCCGCCAGACCGAGATCCCCTTCTTCGCGGCCCAGGATTGCGCCGCATCCATTAGAGATGGAGCTTCTAGCACGAAGGCGCTAGGGGAATTAAACCCGGTGGACATTTACCATTCATCGAAGAAAAACTGCGCTCCGCGATGTCTTGATCTCAAACCGGTGCAATCAAGTTCGATCTCAACGAGACTAATCCGATAGCCTCCAAAGCCATGCCTACCGACTATCGAATGCCCCTTTGGCTGTTAAAGCTTGGCGCGCTGATCAATGTCTACTTCCTGATGACGACGCTTGGTTTGTCCGCAGACGGAGTAGATCCACACATCGTGATTCCTGCACAGATCCTCTTTGCCGTCTCGGCCTACCGCTGCCTATTCCCCAATCGATACAAAGACAACGTCGTACTCCACGACACCGTCCTGTCTTCGACGCTCGTGACACGAGTGCTCGCCACATTTGTCGAAGTCGCGTGGATCTATCAGTTTTCTCACCTGATTCGACTCCAAAACGAAGCCCATGTCGGCTGGATCGATGCACTGTCCTGGTTGATGGTGATCCAAGTCTTGATTTCGCAAGCCTTCGTCTGGGGCGCGATCGTCACCGGGCGTCTTTCTTATTACTTCTACGAAGAACTCGGCTGGGGTGTCATCTTCGCGGCCAACACGGTCGCGAGTGCATATCTATATTCGACAGTAGAAGGACTAGGCGAAACGGAGATCCTGCTTCAGTTGAACTTGTTGTTCGGTCTTTTCTACCTGCCATGGCAGCTCATTCACGTGCGCGCCCTTCACGCCGATGCTGCGACGAACGACAAGGGCGACCCCGTCAGCTGGAACAGCATCAAGGGCCGTCTTCACGATTCGCTGCACCAGCGAACGCGAGCGACCGACGCCGATTCGTGGGGTGGCGCCGTCGGGCTCACTTGGATGGTCGCCTATTGGGCGAGCCTCATCCCCGTATGGGTACACCAGGTCGTCTTGGTCCTCACTCGCTAGTGGGTGACCCTGTTGGGGTTCAGGCTCGGGACGTTGCGCAGGGGCTCGTACTGCGCCGGGAACTCGACCCGCGCTTCCGTAACGAAGAGCGGGAAGACTAGAACCCGTCGGGTCGCAGTACCGCGTCGGTTCCGCCGTCGGCCCAGAGTATTGAGCCGTGGACATAGGCCGCGGTGTCGCTGAGCAAAAATAGGATCAGCGCAGCCATTTCTTCCGGGGTTGCCTTGCGACCCAGTGGGATCGGGATGCGGTCGACGAACTTACCAAGCACCGGATCTTTTTCACTTCCTTCGAAGAGCGCGGTACGGGTCATCCCAGGAGCGATCCCGTTAAGCCGCACGCCCGCCTCGGCCCATTCGTTTGCGCGTCTTCGCACCGCGCGAGAGAGCGCGTGCTTTGTGAGTCCGTAAACCACCGCGCCGGGTTGCTCTCCGATCAATTCTTTCGCGCCCGCTTCGTCGTGTTCGAGCAGCTTCAACACGATCGGGTTGTCCTTGGGCTCACCCATCTGCGCAGAGTTCGAACAAACGGCAACCGCCGAGGCCCCCGGGCGCCCGGCGAGTGCGGGGCGCAATCCGTCCAAGACCTCAACTGCACCAAAGTAGTTGACTGCCGCGACAAGTTGTCCATCCACCACGTGTCCGCCCAAACCTGCGGCGACGACCAACCTGTCGATCGTTCCACCGGTCGCTTCGAGGGTTTCGGAGATCGCGGCCTGGCGACCTGCGGGCGTGGAGAGATCTGCGCAGACTTCTACGTTTTTGAGATCGATCCCCACGACTCGATCTCCGTTCGCTTCGAGTTGCTCACGAACGTTGCGTCCGATGCCGGATGCCGCACCTGTCACTACTGCCGTACCCATTGTCGTTCTCCCGTGCACCGAACATGGCGCAGTTCGAGTTGCTCACCACTAAGCCAATAGCCAACGCGGCTTCATGCTGCGCGTGCAACAAACATTTTACCGGCCGCAAAACTTTGGAACAAGCGGTCCGTCAATTTGCGAGTGCTCGAATACGGCCCGAGCATCGTCGGGCGCGCTCATCCCGCTCACGGCAACACCGCCAGCACTTCGGCTTCACGCAACAACTCGGTCCGACAGACATCAGCCGCGACGAGCGCGTTGGAATGCGGCTCCGACGCACGGCTGAGGCGCGAAAGGCAAGAGACATCGCGAAGGCGTTGGATCCGAATTCAGGAACGTTGTAATCCGACACAGATTTTGGCGCCCTGAGGTCGCAAGGACCTACAATACGAGCCCGCCCGACAATCAACCCGAAGCGCACAAACTCGCGCCGTTTCCGGAGCCCCCAAAATGAGCAGCAACTCCCCTCACGTGATTCAAGGTCAAACCGTCGCGATGCCAGCCGTCGTACGCGATGCGTCGTCGGGTACCGCGATGTACATGGTCGATGCCGCAGCGGCTCAAAGCCTGATCCCCGATGCCTTCGAAGTCGTTCAAGCCGCACCCGGCCAAACACAACTCACGATCGTGATCGTCGACTACCGCGACAACGACCTCGGGGATTACGACGAAGTCGGCATCGTGTTCTTCGTGCGGCCGGCCGGAAATCCGGAAGCCGAACTCGGTTCCTACATTTACAAACTCCCCGTCAATCAGAGTTTCACGTGCGAGGCCGGCTTCAAGATCTGGGGCTTCCCGAAAACCGTCGAAGAGATCGACTTCGCATACGCGGACGCGTCGGCAACGTGCAAGTTGACGATGGGCGGAAAGCACGTGCTTACCCTTACGGTGCCGCGAGGCGGCGATGGCTCGACGCCCGATACCCGCGCAGTGGGATACACCCTGATCGAGGGCGTCCCGCATGCCAACGATTTCACTCGCGGTGGCGAAGGTGAGCAAACCGTGGGCGGGGGCGACGGTGTCGTCCTTGAACTTGGCGATCATGAAATCGCAGAGGAACTGCGTGCCCTCGGCCTCGAGACAGCAACGCCGATGCTCTCCGCATGGAGTGAACACATGCGAGGCAGCTTCGGTCAGAGCAGCAAGCTCTAGTTTCAGAGGCGCGGTGGAAGCAGTATAGGCTCTGAAAGGGTGAGATAATAAAAAGTTTCTCCCCAACCCGGGCCGGCCAACTAGAATGCCACGATGCCGGACGCGAGCCCCCGAAGACCCAGCGCGATTCGAATGCTCGTATTCATGTTCCTTCCCGCGATCGTTTTCCTGGGACTCGTCGAAACCGTCGTCCGCTTTACGGGTGTAGCGGAAACCTGTCTCCCGACGATGCATGCGGCGGATTCGTTCTGGGCCTGTGACCCGCTGCTCTACTTCAAGAACAATCCCGATCTAAAGGTCATGGGCAAATCACTCAATGCCGCCGGCTTTCGGGGACGAGAGTTCTTGCCCAAGAAACCCGGTGTCTTTCGCGTTATTGCACTCGGCGACTCCTCTACGTTTGGTCTGGCAGAGAGTGACGAAGGTTTCTATGTGAGAGAGCCGTACCCCCGGTTGCTCGAACACATGCTGGGGCAAGTGTATGGGCCCGCTCGCGTCGAAGTGCTCAATGCCGGAAGTATTGGTTACAACAGTTACCAGGGCCTGCTCCTGTTACGGACCAAGCTACGTTGGCTGAAGCCCGACCTCGTCACCGTGCGGTTCGGCTGGAACGACCATCTCATGTCGTCTTCTGGCCGCGATGAGGGCGCATTTCGCGACGCCACAAATCCAATCGTTCGCAGTCTCGGCAACGCCCTACTTCGAACCGCCCTTTACCCTTTCGCCATTCGGATGCGACTCGAATCCCAGGCTTGGTTGGGTCGCGACGAAGCTCAAAAGCCCCCACAGCGTTCCGCATGGGCGCCCAATATGTCGATCCCGGACTATCAAAACGCGCTGCGGCAAATTGCAACATTGGGTCATGCCATGGGTGCGCGCGTCTGGCTCCTGACCGCACCCCAAGGTTTTTCGAGCGAAGGGGACCTGGAGCGATTCAGTGCGCTGCCCGAAGACGCCAAGGCGCGCAAGCTACTCACGCTCAACGCAATGGATTCTTTCTCACAGATGCGGAGCGTTCATAACGATTACATCGAAGCTACCCGGGACGCCGCGCGCGAAGCCAAGGTCCCACTGATCGACCTCGATGCGCTGTACCGAAATACGAGTGACCCACGACTCTTTGCGCTTAGCGATGCCGTACACCCGACCCTTCAAGGGCACATTCTGGAAGCCAAGGCTCTTCATCGTCGATTGAAAAAGCACCGGGTGCTCGAAGATTACTTCGCAAATGCACCCGTCGATCCATAGACCGAGCCTACTTGACCCCGAGCAGCACGTAGGACAAGTACCGCTGGTTGATTTCGCTCACGTACTTCACCGGTTCGGCCTTCCGCATCCCAAGCATCGACAACTCGACATGTCGGAACCAGCGATTCGGATTTCGCCCCTGCTTCTTCGCTCGGTTGCGCGCACGGATCACCACGGCGGGTCCCGCATTGTATGCGGCGAGCGCCATGCGAAGGCGATCGCGCTCGCGCATTTCGGGTTCACTGTCGAAGTACCGCCGCTTGATCCAGTCGAGGTACTTGAGGCCCGCGCGCACATTGTTCGTCACGTTCTCTTTACCGCCGATATTTGGAATCCCGATATAGGGCTCACGTGCCGTCTGCAGTTTAATTTGCAGGAGTCCCGTCGCACCCGAGCGGTTGCGCGCGGCCGGGTCAAAACGTGATTCCTGATAGGCCATCGCCGCGACCAACCGCCAGTCGAGACCGTACGCTTGAGCGTGTTCGCGGAAGAGTGCGTCGAACTCTGAAATCACGGAACGATCGGCATCCACGCGACGTGCGAGCCTTGCTTCATCTTCGAAGTATCGGCGCGCCGCGAGATTGCCGAGCAAGCTTCCCTCCCGGTACCGACGTAAAAACGCATTCATCTCGTCGACGAGCGTGCTGGCTTCAGGAACCGTCGCCCACGCGAGTTCACCCGCACGACGCAGCGCCAAGCCCTCGGCAACTCGAAGCGAGGGGTAGATCCGCACGGCGAGTTCCGCGACCAGGCTGTCTGCCACCGTGAAGGCGTACTTGCGAGCCGCAACCAGTTCCAGGATGCGCTCGGTCGCCAGCGCATCGTCGACGAACACGACGTCCACTGGCGCCCTTCCCCTCTTGGCGAGTTCGAGGTTCAAGCGCCCAAGACTTTCTGCGTAGCTGCTCGTGGTGCGAACCGCGACCTGCTTACCCGACAAGTCGTCGAGGGATGTAATTGGTGCAACTTCATCGTGAAAGACGATCTGCTCGTCGACCCTTCGGTAGGGTCTCGTAAACCGCACGCGTTCGGCGCGGTTCGGCGTGATCGTCAATCGCGCAGCAATGATGTCTCCGGCACCGTCCAACAGAAGTGGGATCAACTGATCGTCGTCGACCGGGACGAGTTCGAACTGAATGCTGAGTTCGCCCTGGCCTTTGATGTGCCGCTCGTTCAAAAATTTCGTGAAGGCACTCACCATTTCGTACTGGTACCCACCTCGCCCCCCATCGGAAATAAAAAAATCAAAATTATTTCTCGACGTCACGACCCGCAAGAAGCGGTTCTCGATCACACTTTCAAGACTCGCCGGATAGCGAGCTTCGAAGTGGTTTCCGAGCGGATCTGCCGCCGCCTCGGCCAAGTCAAGTTCAGTTTTGCGTGGAGGCGGAACCGAAACCGGCTCGGCAATTTGCGGAGTCGAGACAACGGGAGGCGGTGCCGGACTGTTTTCGTTTTGCCCGCAGCCAGCCCCGGCGGCGGC
>JASDVE010000186.1:22126-22731 GCA_041891195.1 Myxococcota bacterium
GGACAACACCAATGCCGCGCGGCCGTGATCTATTCGAGACAGTCTGATTCTGCGCAACCGTCGAAGAATCGACATTTGTAGCGATGCCCCAATTCACTCATCGAATCGAGCGTTGGTTGTCCGGCAACGCACGCTGCCGGTGTTCGACTCCGCTAAAAGTCGCACACGCGGACAGGTTCGCCCACCAACATCCAAGAGAAGGCTACGGACAAAAACCGAGAGTGTATGGACAGTTGCTTAATCTGTGATCCACTCGTAGACCTGGCTCTGTATGATGAACTCGAGCGTCCGGGCGCTGCCCGCTTGCATCGGCCGAAATGAACGAAGTGACAAGGAAACATTTGCCATGAAACTGGACTACTCAGGAAAGAGCGTCGTGGTCACGGGTGCAGGAGGCGTCATTGGCCGTGCCAGCGCGATTCTCTTCGCTCAGCTAGGCGCGTCCGTGGTGGCCAGTGATATGAACGAAGAAAGTCTGCGCGAAACGGCGCAGTCAATCCTGAAAGCAGGCGGCTCTGTAGAATCCATTGTCGCCGACGTGACCGATGCAGACGAAGCCGCCGGAATCGTGAAGTTCGCCTGCAGCAAGTTCGGTCGACTCGACG
>JASDVE010000187.1:0-4842 GCA_041891195.1 Myxococcota bacterium
AGCTTGAAGCGCTCGAAGCGATCGGCATCGACGTGGTGATCCTGCAGCCTTTCGACCTCGAATTTGCAAAGACTTCGCCGGAAGACTTCGTTCACAAAATCGTTTTTGACCGCATTGACCCTGCAGAAGTCTTCGTCGGCTATGACTTTCACTTCGGTCGGGATCGAGAAGGTTCGATGGCAGCGTTGAGTCAGATCGGTGCGCGGCTCGGATTCTCGGTGACGATCATTCCTGAAATTCGCATTAATGATCGCGACGTCAATTCAACACGCATTCGCAGCTTGTTGGCTGAAGGTGCAGTCGAAGAAGCGGCGAATCTTTTGGGCCGTCCATTCAGTGTGCGAAGCAAGGTTCTAGAGGGGGATCGCCGCGGTCGCACGCTTGGCTTTCCGACGGCGAACCTTGCTCCAAAAAACGAAATTCTTCCCGCGGTGGGAGTTTATACCGGCGAATTTCGAATCTTGATGGAGGGCAAGTCTGCCGATACGAGACATCCTGCCGTAATTAATGTTGGGAATCGTCCAACGTTCCATAAAGAGGGACGCTTGCTGGCCGAAGCACACCTTCTCGACTTTGATGGGGATCTCTACGGCTTGCCGGTCGAGTTGAGCTTCTGTCATCGTCTGCGGCAAGAACAGAAATTCCCTGGCCCCGAAGAACTGAAAGTTCAAATTGCAGCCGACATCAAAAGTGCGCGTCGTAAGCTTGGCGTTGGATAAAAATGCAAGCGAAGATGTCGAAGCGACGAAGAGAACCTAGTGACGCCCACTGATCAATCAGGCCCGGAAACTGCCGCCCAACACGCCGACGCGATGGACACCAGCACGCCAACGCGTTGGTATTTGAACTGGCGGTTCTGGATCGGGATCGTGATCGCGGCCCTCAGCCTTTGGTATGTCGCGCGCGGGATTCCCGTTGAAGAAGTGATCGAGGCCATGAGCAAGGCCAACCTGGTTGTGCTCTTTGCGCTGTCGGTTCCGTGTTATGTGATCGCGACTTGGGTGCGTGCACTGCGGTGGCGACACCTTACGAACCCCGTCGCTGACTTTCCGCGCGCTTCCTTGTTCCGCGCGCAGGCGCTTGGCTTCATGGTCAACAACTTGTTGCCACTGCGCGTCGGAGAGTTTGTAAGGTCGTGGTATCTCGCGCGTCAGCACGGCGTGAGTGCAACCGCAGTGCTCGGTACGGTAGTGATCGAGCGCGTGATCGACGTGACATGCGTTTTGTTGATCGCGGCCGGGTCACTCACCTGGGTGGGGCGAGGGGGAGAAGGTATCCTCGCGCAAGGCACGCTCTTGCTTCTGCCGGCGGCCTGCGTGCCCGTGTTCGGCCTCGTTGTCATTCGGCTCTTTCCCGAGCGAATTCTTTCGGTTGCTCAATTCTTTGCGCGCCCGTTACCGGCGCGAGTTGGCGCGGTGCTCGAACGTCTGCTCGAGAGCTTCGCCGAGGGACTTCAGTCGCTCACCTTTGGGACGCACCTGATCTGGATTTTCGTTCATTCGATTGTGATATGGCTGATCCTGTCGACAATTCCGCTCCTGGCGGGCATTTATGCCTTTGGGATCGATCTGGGCTCCTCCACTGAAACCCTGATGGTGTCGTGGCTTTTGCTAGCTGCCGTTGGGGTAGCGGTCGCCATTCCGTCTACGCCCGGCTTCTTCGGGACATATCAGCTTGCCTTCAACAGCGTGCTTGAACGCTTCGGCGTGACCCCAGCCGAGGCGCTTGCCCTCGGCCTACTCGTCTGGTTTGTCTTCTGGATCACCCTTGTTGCTCTCGGATTGCTTGTCCTCCGATCTCAACGGACATCATTGGGTGAGCTGACCCTCCGCTCTAGTAAAGATCCCGTGACCGAAAGCCGATAATTCGTCGGGGTTGCACCGCTTTTGCGCTCGACTGAAGTCGTGTTGAGGGCGCTCGCAATGCAACTCTTGCGCGGAGTTTCGTGTCGACGTGCGTCTATTGCACGCGGTTGCGGTGGGGGAAGCCAAGTTGAACGAGCGGATCGGGGAACTCCTCGTAAAAGAGAATCTGCTTTCAGCAGATCAGCTCCAAAAAGCCAGGTCGGGTGCAGCGGTCAGCGGCAAGCGCCTTGGTTCCGAAATTACCGGGATGGGCTTTCTCGAAGAGTCTGAACTCACAGACTTCGTTGCCAAACAGTACGGTGTTCCGTCTATCGATCTCGACGAATTTGATGTGTCGCCGGAAGTCACGCAGTTGATCCCCGAAGACGTTGCGACCAAGCATACGGTCGTTCCCGTCAATCGCGCGGGTTCGACGTTGATCCTCGCTACTGCCGACCCGTCCAACATCTTTGCGCTCGACGACATTAAGTTTTTGACCGGCTACAACATTCAGCCGGTCGTCGCTTCTGAAGACGCGATCAAGCGCGCCATCGAAAAACACTACGAACAGGCTGACGTTCTCGACGAAGTCATGGCTGGTTTCGACGATAGTGATATCGACTTGGTACAGGGCGAAGAAGAACTCGATGCAGGCGAACTGGGCCGAGAGGCTGAGGACGCGCCGGTCGTCAAGCTTGTGAACCTGATCTTGACCGACGCCGTGAAGCGATCTGCGTCAGATATTCATGTTGAGCCCTACGAAAAGAGCTTTCGCGTCCGGTATCGCATCGATGGTGTGCTTTATGAGGTGATGAAGCCGCCGCTCAAACTCAAGAACGCTTTGACGAGCCGCATCAAGATCATGTCGGAACTCGATATCGCCGAGCGTCGCTTGCCACAGGATGGCCGCATCAAGCTCAAGATGGGTCGCGGACGCGAGATGGATTTTCGTGTTTCGGTCCTGCCGACGCTATTCGGCGAAAAAATCGTGCTTCGCTTGCTCGACAAATCAAACTTGCAGCTCGACATGACGAAACTCGGGTTCGAGAAAGAGCAGCTCAAAGGGTTTAAGCACTCCATTCATCAACCCTTCGGCATGGTGCTTGTCACGGGGCCGACGGGGTCTGGTAAGACGACGACACTGTATTCGGCATTGAGCGAACTAAACCAGGTTGGTGAAAACCTCTCGACGGCCGAGGATCCCGTCGAATTTAACCTCAGCGGCATCAACCAAGTTCAGATGCATGAAGACATCGGCCTGAACTTTGCGGCCGCACTTCGCTCCTTCCTTCGTCAGGATCCCGACATCATCATGGTCGGTGAGATTCGTGACTTCGAAACCGCCGAAATTGCGGTCAAGGCCGCACTCACGGGCCATATGGTTCTTTCGACGCTTCATACCAATGACGCGCCGTCGACGGTCAATCGTCTGTTGAACATGGGCATCGAACCGTTCTTGGTTGCTTCGTCGGTGAACTGCATCGTGGCCCAGCGTCTCGCACGTCGGATCTGTGAACAGTGCAAAGAGCCGGATCCGGAGGTCGCTGTCGAAGAACTTGTCGACGCCGGTATGTCCGAAGATGAAGCCAAGGGTATCGCGCCGGCACGTGGCACAGGTTGTTCCAATTGTTCCGACACCGGTTTCAAGGGTCGAATCGCCTGTTACGAAGTGATGGTCATGACCGAAGAGTTGAAGGAATACGTACTCAATGGTGCGTCGTCCACCGAGATCAAGCGCGAAGCGATTCGCGGTGGGATGGTGACCTTGCGCCGAAGTGCACTCAACATGATGCACGACCAAAGCATCACACTTAGTGAAGTTTTTCGCGTCTCGACTGCGGACGCGAGCTAGGAAAAATAGGGAGCACGACGAATGGCGAACATGCATCAGCTCTTGAAGGCGATGATCGAGAAGGGCGCAAGTGACCTTCATCTTACGACGGGCACGCCTCCGCAGCTGCGAATAGACGGCAAGTTGCATGCACTGAAGATGCCGCCTCTGTCGCCCCAGGACACCAAGCAGCTTTGCTACTCGGTGCTCACGGACGCGCAGAAGCATCGCTTTGAAGAAGGCAACGAACTAGACCTATCGTTCAGCGTGCAACGCTTGTCCCGCTTCCGTGGCAATGTGTTTGTTCAGCGCGGCAACGTTGCGGGTGCCTTCCGCGCGGTTCCATTCAAAATCTTGACATTTGAAGAACTGGGGCTGCCGCCGATCGTGGCTGATCTGGCGAAGCGCGCTCGTGGCTTGGTTCTCGTCACCGGGCCGACTGGCTCGGGGAAGTCGACAACGCTTGCGAGTATCATCGACAAGATCAACGAAGAGCGTCATGAGCACATCATTACGATCGAAGATCCGATCGAATACCTGCACCCCCACAAGGGCTGCGTGGTCAATCAACGCGAGATCGGAGCGGACACGGAGGGCTTCAAGCAGGCCCTTAAGTACATTCTTCGCCAGGATCCAGATGTCGTGCTGATCGGCGAGCTACGGGATCTCGAGACCATCGAGGCAGCACTCACCGTCGCGGAAACCGGCCACCTTTGCTTCGCCACGCTTCACACCAACTCCGCTGCGCAGACGATCAACCGGATCGTTGACGTGTTTCCGCCGTATCAGCAGTCCCAGATCCGCCAGCAACTTTCGTTCGTGCTCGAGGGTGTGATGTGTCAGTCCTTGATACCGAGGGCCAATGGCCCAGGTCGCGCAATGGCCCTTGAAGTCATGGTGCCCAACCCCGCCATTCGCCATCTCATTCGCGACGACAAAGTCCACCAGATCTATTCCGCGATGCAGGTAGGCCAGGGCAAGTTTGGGATGCAGACGATGAATCAGAGTCTGGCCTCGTTGGTTCAGCGGCGTTTGATCACCATGGACGACGCCATTGGTCGTAGTTCCGATGAGCAGGAATTGCGGCAGTTGATTCCTAAGTCCGACAACCGGAAGTAGAGAGCTAGATCACAAATTGTTTTGAATCTCGGCCGATTCGGCTGGATG
>JASDVE010000188.1:0-19139 GCA_041891195.1 Myxococcota bacterium
GAAAGCATCTCTGCGGAACTACC
Source organism: Myxococcota bacterium (assembly GCA_041891195.1). GTDB lineage: Bacteria > Myxococcota_A > UBA9160 > UBA9160 > UBA4427 > DUBZ01. Next base: position 24 of record JASDVE010000188.1, read on the forward strand.
GGATCAGTGCGCAGAAGGCACGACTTGTCGCGGACGCTGTTCGCAACAAGGGCGTGGAAGAAGCATTGAACATCTTGGCCGTTTCGACCAAGAAGTTCGCCGGACCGCTAAGCAAGCTCTTGCAGTCCGCGGTAGCGAACGCAGAAGACAAGAACGATACGCACAATGCAGGATTCGACGTTGATCGTTTGAGGGTTACGCAGATCTCAGTCAACGAAGGGTCTTCAATGTGGCGCATTCGGGCTCGAGCGCAGGGGCGCGCGAGCTGGGTTCAAAAGCGAACCAGCCACATCAATGTTGTGCTGAGCGAAAAATAATTGTGATTTAACTCGGGGTCTTCATTTTGATTGGGATTTCCAGGCGGATAACCCATTCGGAGCGAAAACAGCCCCAGGCTCTCCCGACGAGAGTCGTAAAGATTCGTCGGGAAATTGAGGAGCGGACGTGGGTCAGAAAGTCCATCCCTATGGATTCCGGTTGGGCACCCTTTATGGGTGGCAGTCCAATTGGTTTGCCGGAAAACAATACGCCGAGCAGCTTCATGAAGATCTTGCCGTTCGCAAGTTTGTCAAGAAGAAGTTGTTTCACGCGGGGATCTCGAAGATTGTCATCGAGCGAACCGGTGAGAAGCTCGTCGTCAACATTCATACTGCGCGCCCGGGTATCTTGATCGGCAAGCGTGGCGCGGAAGTTGATGTGCTTCGCGCTGAGCTCAAGCAGTTCACCGATCGTGACATCTTCATCAACGTACGCGAGGTCCGGAAGGCCGAGCTTGATGCACAGCTCGTGGCCGAAGCGATCGCGCTGCAGCTTGAGCGCCGGGTCGCATTTCGACGCGCGATGAAGAAGGCGATGATTTCAACGATGAAGTTCGGTGCCCAGGGCATCCGGATTCAGAGCTCGGGGCGTCTAGGCGGCGCAGAGATGGGTCGCCGGGAATGGTACCGCGACGGTCGCGTGCCGTTGCACACCCTGCGCGCGGAAATCGAGTACGGCTTTGCTGAAGCTCGTACCACGTACGGCGTGGTCGGCGTGAAGTGCTGGATCTTCAAGAAAGACGTTGGTGACAAAGAACTCAAAAAAGGCCCGCTTTCTGAACGACATCAGGGCGAGTTGGCGAGGTAGATCATGCTGCAGCCGAAGAAAGTCAAACACAGGAAGGTCTTCAAGGGACGCAATCGCGGTGCGGCGCACCGCGGTAACAAGCTGTCCTTCGGCGACTTTGGGCTCCAGGCGATGAGTTCGGGCTTCGTGACTGCACGGCAGATCGAAGCGGCTCGTATCGCAATGACCCGTCACGTAAAGCGCGGTGGCAAGATCTGGATCCGAATCTTTCCGGACAAACCGCGAACATCAAAGCCTGCCGAAACCCGCATGGGTAAGGGCAAGGGGCCGGTAGACGATTGGGTCGCACCGGTGAAGCGCGGACGTATGCTCTACGAAATGGAGGGCGTGGATCCACAGACGGCCCGGGAGGCCATGCGATTGGCCGCCCATAAGTTGAGCATTCGAACGCAGTTCGTTGAGCGCGAGGAAATTACATGAACGGCGCTGAACTAAAAGAGCTTGCACTTGAAGAGCTGGAACAGAAGTCACGCGAAACGCGAGACGCTCTTTTCAGCGCGAAGGTAAAGCACGCCACGGGACAACTCGAAAACACCGCGATGTTGAAAAAATTACGTCGCAACGTTGCTCGAATTGAGTCCGTGTTGGGCGAGAAACGCGAGGCAGTGAAGTGAATAAACGAGGAAGCCGACGAACCCTGATCGGGATGGTCGTGAGTAACAAGATGGATAAAACCGTCGTTGTACGAGTGGAGCGCTTGGTAAAAGACCAGCGCTACAAGAAGTTCGTGCGGCACTACTCACGTTTTATGTGTCACGATGAATCGAACGATTGCTCGGTCGGAGACCGGGTTCAGATCATCGAGCATCGTCCACTTTCCAAGCGGAAACGTTGGAAGGTGCAGACGACTGTCGCCAAAGCGACAGTGGTTTAACGGAGTAACTCGATGATCCAGATGGAATCAAAACTATCAGTGGCCGACAATTCGGGCGCACGCCTGGTGAAATGTATCCGGGTGCTCGGAGGCTCACGCCGGCGCTTTGCGTCGGTTGGCGACCTCATTGTGGTCGCAGTGAGTGAGGCCCTGCCCAACGCCCGGGTTAAGAAGGGCGAGGTACGGCGCGCTGTGATCGTGCGGACGAAGAAGACGATTGGACGCCCCGACGGGTCGTCGATCACCTTCGACGAAAACGCGGCTGTGCTGGTCGACAATGCAAAAGAGCCGGTGGGAACTCGTATCTTCGGTCCAGTGGCGCGCGAACTGCGCGGTGCTGGGTTCATGAAGATCATCTCGCTCGCGCCAGAGGTGCTTTGAAATGTCAGCCGAAGAAACGACGAGTCCACGCCTGCTGACCCGGTACAAGGCTGAGATCATTGGTCAGCTGCAAACCGAGTTTAAGTACAAGAGCGTGAGCCAAGTACCTCGTGTCGAGAAGGTCGTGGTCAATATGGGCCTCGGTGAGGCAGCCGCCAACCCGAAGATTCTCGAGAAGGCCGCCGAAGAACTTGGCCTTATCACGGGTCAGAAGCCGTCGATCCGCCGTGCCCGCACGAGCGTGTCGAACTTTAAACTTCGCGAAGGTCAGCCCATTGGCGCGATGGTGACATTGCGCGGGAAAAGGCTCTGGGAATTCCTCGACAACCTGCTTTCGGTGGCGTTGCCCCGAGTGCGCGACTTCAAGGGAGTTTCTGCCAAGGCCTTCGACGGCCGGGGCAACTACACTCTGGGTGTTCGTGAGCAGATTATCTTCCCCGAAGTAAACTACGACTCGGTGGAGCGCGTTACGGGAATGAATATCACCGTGGTGACAACCGCGGGCACGGATGCGGAAGGCAAGGCATTGCTCACGCATCTGGGGATGCCGTTTACTCAGCAGGGCTGAGAAGTAGTCGGTAGGTAGATAGAAACGAGAATATTCCGGTCGGCGCGAACAAGACTGACCGAAACGAAAGCAACAGAGGGCAATTGAGCCATGATGACTGATCCGATCAGCGACATGCTGACCAGAATTCGAAACGCCGGGCGAGCACGGCACGGACAGACGCGTTGTCCTGCTTCCAAGCTGAGGCAAGCTGTAGCCAACGTGTTGAGCACCGAGGGCTTTATCGGTGACGTACAAGTTGACGGCGAAGGCGTGGACAAAGAACTGGTCTTGAACATCCGATACTCGGACGACGGCCGCGTGATGATCGATGAGATCCATCGCGTGAGCACACCGGGTTGCCGGGTCTACGTGGGTTCGGACGAGGTTCGTCCCGTTCGCAACGGGCTCGGCATGTCGGTCATCTCCACCTCGAAAGGGGTGATGTGTGACCGTGACGCACGGGAAGCCGGCATCGGCGGCGAAGTGCTGTGTGAGGTCTGGTAGAAATGTCTCGAATTGGTAAAGCGGCCATTGCGATTCCGAGCGGCGTTGAGGTCAAGGTCTCAGGCACGCAGGTTTCGGTAAAAGGTGCGAAGGGCCAGCTCGAAGCGTCGTTTCCGCCGCAGATCAAGGCGGTGCTGAGCGACGGTCAGCTGAAGTTCGAGCGCCCAGACGAAAGCAAAGACAGTCGTTCCCTTCACGGTCTGGTTCGCGCGTTGGTGAACAACATGGTGATGGGCGTGACGGAAGGCTTTTCGAAGTCACTTGAAATCCAAGGTGTTGGTTATCGTGCGGACATGAAGGGAAACAAGCTGGCCTTAGCGCTCGGCTTTTCCCATCCCGTCGAAATCGATGTGCCCAAGGGTCTCAAGGTTTCGGTAGACGGTACGACGAATGTGAAAATCGAAGGGGTCGACAAAGGGTTGGTCGGCCAGTTCGCCGCCAACATCCGCTCGATCCGACCTCCTGAACCCTATAAGGGCAAGGGAATCCGGTACCTGGGCGAACACGTGAGGCGCAAGGTTGGCAAGGCCGGCGGCACAGGGTCCTAAGGGAAATTTTATGAGCAAGAGTGTAAGTACTGGCAAGTCGATCGATGCAAAGAAGCAGCGCTGGTTTTCGCGAAAGCGACGCGTCAAGAAGAAGCTGGAGCGGAACACGCTCACGCGTTTGACGGTGTATCGCACGTCGAAGCACATCACTGCGCAACTCGACGAAGCCGAGTCGGGCAAGACGATTGTTTCGATCTCGACCAATTCGAAGAGCGTCATGGGCGACGATGCGTCGACCGGAAATATTGCTGCGGCCAAAAAGGTCGGCACGGCGATCGCCGAGGCTGCGAAAGAAAAGCAGATCTCGGAGGTCGTATTCAATCGAAACGGGTTCCTCTACCACGGGCGCGTAAAAGCCCTGGCCGAGGCAGCGCGCGAAGCGGGGCTCAAATTCTAATATGGCGACCATTGTTCAGTCTTCAAATATCAATCCGAACGACTTCGAACTCAACGACCGGGTGATTTACATCAACCGCGTTTCAAAGGTGGTCAAGGGTGGCCGTCGCTTCAGCTTCAGCGCCTTGGTTGTCGTGGGTGACGGGGCGGGTGTCGTCGGTGTCGGTCTCGGCAAGGCGGGTGAAGTTCCGGAAGCCATCCGCAAAGGCGTGGAAAAGGCGCGACGTTCCTTGGTTCGCATCCCGTTGATTGACGGACGCACGATTCCGCATGAGGTCCTCGGACGCTCAGGAGCGGGTCGCGTACTGCTCAAGCCCGCTTCCCCGGGTACCGGCGTGATCGCCGGCGGTCCGGTTCGCGCCGTGGTGGAGTCGGCCGGTGTTCATGACATCCTGACCAAGACCATCGGCTCGAATACGCCGCGCAACGTGGTCAACGCCGTGATGTCGGGGCTGCTCGAACTGCGCGACCCGGAGGCACGGCTCGCCGAACTTGGACGGGTATCCTAATGAGCGCCAAGAAGATCGTTGTCAAACAAGTGAAGAGCAAGATCGGGTACAACCAAAAGCAGCGCGCCACCCTGCTGGGTCTTGGGCTGCGACGAATGAATCACAAGGTTGAAGTCGAAGATACGCCGTCGGTCCGTGGGATGATCGACAAGGTGCGGCATCTCGTCGTCGTTGTGGAGGGATAAACATGCTGGATCAGCTTAAGACCAAGGATGGTGCCACCCGTGTGCGAAAGCGCGTAGGGCGGGGCAGAGGGTCGGGCCACGGCAAGACAAGTGGTACCGGTTTCAAAGGCCAAGGCACCCGGTCGGGCAAAAAGATCAAGGCTTGGTTCGAAGGTGGTCAGATGCCGCTGCAGATTCGTCTGCCGAAGCGCGGCTTCTTCAATCGGTTTCGTACCAAGGTCGAGGTTGTCAATGTTTCAGACCTTGTCAAGTTTGGTGATGGCGCCACGGTTGATGCCCAGGCGCTCTTTGCAGCGGGCTTGATCCGCGGCACCCGAGACGCCCTCGTCAAGATTCTTGGCAACGGCGAAGCCCCTAAGAATCTCACCGTGAAGGTGGACAGAATCAGTGCAAGCGCCAAAGCCAAGATCGAGGCGGCCGGCGGTAGCGTGGAGTTGCTAGCGTGATCGGAGGCATTCAGAATATCGCCCGAATCCCTGAGTTGCGTGCCCGAATTTTCTTTACATTCGGCATGCTTGCCGTTTACAGGGTCGGATGTGCAGTGGTGACCCCGGGTATTAATACCAATGTAATCCGGGACTTCTTTGAACAAATGTCGGGTACCGCTTTCGGCATGTTCAACCTCTTCTCGGGCGGCGCCTTGCAGCAGATGTCGATCTTCTCGCTCGGGATCATGCCCTACATCAGCGCCACGATTATCTTTCAATTGCTCACGGTTGTGATCCCACAACTCGAGCAACTCAAGAAAGAAGGCGAGCAAGGGCAAAAGAAGATCAACCAGTGGTCGCGCTACGCGACCATCGTGCTCGCACTTTTCCAGGGCATGCTGATTGCGACGGCCCTCGAAAATGGTCAGTTTGGTCAGGGAGCGGTGATGAACCCCGGTTGGGGCTTCCGCCTGATGACCATGATCACGCTGACCACGGGCACAGCCTTCATCATGTGGCTGGGCGAGCAAGTGACTGAGCGCGGCATCGGCAACGGCATTTCGTTGGTGATCTTCTCGAGCATCGTGGTTGCGATCCCGTCGGGCATGTTCCAAATGTTCGACATGATCCAGACCGACCAATTCAGCCCGCTGCAGGCGATCTTCTTGATCGGCTTCATGCTCGCGCTGATCGCCGGGGTGGTTTTCGTTGAACGTGCCCAGCGGCGTATTCCGATCCAGCACGCGCGCCGGGTCGTCGGCAAGCGCGTGACCCAGGGCGGCATGAGCTACTTCCCGCTGCGCGTGAACACTGCGGGCGTGATCCCGCCGATCTTCGCTTCGTCGCTGTTGATGATCCCGTCGACACTTCGCCAATTCACGGAATCACCCGAGCTCCAGCAGGCCATTGACCAGTACATGAATCCGGGTGGATTCCAGTACAATCTGGTCTACATGGGTTTGATCATCTTCTTCTGCTTCTTCTACACCTCGATCATGATCAACCCGGTCGACGTGTCCGAAAACATCAAGCGCTTTGGTGGCTACATCCCGGGCATCCGCCCCGGTGCCAACACCGCTGACCACATCGACAAAGTTTTGAGTCGCTTGACGTTCGTGGGCGCGGTGTACGTGGCCGTGATCTGCATCGTCCCGGTGATTCTTGCCGGTCGCATGAATATCCCGTTTTACTTTGGTGGCACGGCACTCCTGATTTGCGTCGGCGTGTCCCTCGACACCATCGGCCAGATCGAAGCGCATCTTGTGTCTCGTGAATACGACGGCTTCGTTAAGGGTGGACGCGTGCGCGGGAGACTCGGGCGATGAGTTCGAGTGCAACCCGCATTCTGCTTCTCGGCGCACCGGGCGCTGGCAAGGGAACCCAGGCTGCGTTCGTGATCGAGCGCTTGGGTGTTGCCCATATTTCGACGGGTGACATGCTTCGCCAGGCCGTTGCGGACCAGACCGAAGTTGGCAAAAAGGCCAAGGTCGTTATGGATTCGGGCAAGCTCGTGAGTGACGACATCGTGATCGCCATCGCGGAGGAGCGCTTGTCTCAGCCCGACGCCAAAAAGGGCTTCGTGCTCGATGGCTTCCCGCGAACCTTGGCCCAGGCCGAATCGCTTGACGCCATGCTGACAAAACTCGGTACACCACTTGAGCGTTGTGTCGCGATTACCGTCGACACCGAGGCGGTGGTTCAGCGTCTGCTCAAGCGCGCGGAACTCGAAGGCCGGGCCGACGACAACGAAGCAACGATTCGAGAACGCATGCAGGTCTATGAGAACCAGACCTCGCCGCTCCTCGAGTACTACGGCAATGGTGGCATCCTGGCGACAGTCGACGGGATGGGCGTCGTCGAAGAGATCTCTGAGCGCGTGAAAACCGCGCTCTCGGGCTCATGAGCTATGGCGAGCAAATCCCCGTCCGCAGCCGGCGCGAAATTGACATCATGCGAGAAGCAGGCCGACACGTCGCTGAGATCCTCCTCGCGCTGCGAGAACAAGCAAAACCAGGGGTTAAGACCATCGAATTTCACAGAGCAGCAGCAACCATGATCGAGGAGCGAGGACTCATTTCGTCGTTCGTGGGCTACGGACCTGGCGGTCTGCCACCCTATCCGTCGACGATCTGCATCTCGGTGAACGAAGAAATTGTCCACGGGATACCGGGGTCGCGAGAACTTGAGAAAGGCGACATACTCAGCCTCGATTTTGGAATCATAAGTGAGGGGTTTCATGGAGATTCGGCGCTCACCGTTCCGATTGGTGAAGTGACTGAGCAAGCCGAAATACTGATCGAAGCCACCCGCGAGTGTCTATATCTCGGCATCGAACAGATGGTGCCTGGCAAGCGGCTTTCCGACATTGGGCATGCGGTTGAAACCCGCGCGAAAACCGGAGGTTACTCCGTTGTTCGTCAGTTTGTTGGACATGGAATTGGCAAGAACCTGCACGAACCGCCGCAGATCCCGAACTACGGGCGACCCGGTCGAGGACCGCGGCTTCTTCCCGGGATGGTGTTCGCGATCGAACCCATGGTGAACGTAGGAACAGATAAGGTGCGGATGCTCGAAGACGAGTGGACCGCGGTGACGGCCGACGGTGAATTGTCGGCGCATTTTGAACATACGGTCCTCATCACCGAGGGCGGCCCAGAAATCTTGACGCACGTCGAAGGATCGCATTAGTCGATCCTCTCTTGTGTGTTTGTAAGAAATGAATGAGATGGGGCGGCTACCGGCCCTGTCAGGAGAAGAGCAATGAAGGTTCGAGCGTCAGTCCGCAAGATGTGTGAGAAGTGCAAGATCGTTCGCCGCAAAGGCGTTGTTCGCGTGATCTGCGACAACCCGAAGCATAAGCAGCGACAGGGCTAGAAAGTTCAGTAATTCGAGTTCAGTAACGCACGTTTTTTTAAAGCCGCAGACGCAACCAACGCTGCGCAGTGCCGTCCGAACGACACGGTCGACACAGGAGAAGAAGAAGCATGGCACGAATTTCGGGCGTCGATTTGCCCCGTAACAAACACATCGTCATTTCACTCACGTACATATTCGGCATCGGAAACACGACGGCGATGAAGGTCTGTGAAACTGCCGGCGTGGAACCGTGGACCAAGACGGACCACTTGAATGAATCCGAAGTGATCAAGATTCGCGAAATCATCGAGCGGGACTACATCGTTGAGGGAGATCTTCGCCGCAACGTGACTCAGAACATCAAGGTATTGATGGACATTGGTTGTTATCGCGGGCTGCGACATCGCCGTGGTCTGCCGGTCCGAGGACAACGAACCCACACTAACGCTCGAACACGCAAGGGGCCGAAACGTACGGTCGCCGGCAAGAAGAAGGCCTAGATATTAAATGGCAATCAAGAAAAAAGTCGTAAAGAAGAAGGTCAAGAAGAATATCCAGACGGGCATCGCCCATATTCAGTCGACCTTCAATAACACCATCATTACGATCACGGACGTTGGCGGTGCCACCGTTGCTTGGTCGAGTTCGGGACAGCAGGGCTTTAAGGGGTCGAAGAAGTCGACGCCCTTCGCCGCACAGATGGCGGCGGAAGTCTGCGCCAAGAGTGCGATGGAGCACGGTGTTCGTACCCTCGGTGTCTACGTGAAGGGTCCGGGTGGCGGTCGCGAGTCAGCGCTGCGTGCACTCCAGGCTGCGGGTATGAAGATCACGATGATCCGCGACGTGACTCCGATTCCGCACAACGGTTGTCGTCCGCCGAAGCGACGACGCGTCTAAATATTCAGTCGGCCGGCTCCTGGCTTCGGTTTATTCAACACCAAGCCAAATCTGGGGCAACCGCAGCACCATTCGCGCATTGAGCGCAACAATCTAAGACCGCGAGACAGCGAAAGAGAAGGGCAAAGTACATGGCACGATATTTGGGTTCAGCCTGCCGGCAATGCAGGCGCGAAGGAACGAAGCTCTTCCTGAAGGGCGATCGCTGCTTCAGCGAAAAGTGTGCAATTGAACGACGGGCGTATCCGCCGGGCGTTCACGGCCAGGGCCGCACGCGCTTTTCGGACTACGGCGTTCAGCTTCGCGAAAAGCAGAAGGTGAAGCGCATGTATGGCCTGCTCGAAAAGCAGTTCCGAAGCACCTTCTTCCGCGCTTCGTCCATGAAGGGCCAGGCCGGTGAGAATCTCTTGATGTTGCTCGAGCGACGGCTCGACAACGTCGTATTTCGCCTCGGCTTTGCCACGTCTCGCAACGAGGCGCGCCAGTTGATCAAGCACGGTCACTTCACGGTCAACGGCCGTAAGGCGTCGACGCCTTCCATGCTTGTTCGACCCGGTTGGAAGATCGGCTTGCGCGAGCGCTCAAAGAACGTTGCACGAATCACAGCAGCGCTTGAAGCACTCGAAGGTCGTAGCCTTCCGCAGTGGCTCGAAATCGAAAAAACGGCGAGCGAAGGCTCGGTCAAGCAGATGCCTGTGCGAGAAGACATCACGTTGCCGATCGATGAGCAGCTGATCGTCGAACTTTATTCGCGCTAATTGGCATGACTCACGCGAGTCTGCAAAACCGCACGAGCATCACGAACCAATCGCGCCGCGACAAACGACGGCGCGACAATCAAAGATTCACCCCGGTCTGACAAGGCCGAAGCACCTACTCAGAGGGGATATTCCTATGCAAGAACAGCTGATTGGACGGAACTGGCGAGAACTGATCCGACCGCGCCGACTCGACGTAGACGAGAGCACCAGCAGCAATGTCTACGCGCGATTTAGCTGCGAGCCGCTTGAACGCGGTTTCGGCGTAACGCTGGGCAACTCGCTGCGCCGGGTCTTGCTTTCATCACTCCAGGGTGCGGCGATCACGAGTGTTCGTATCAACGGCGTGCAGCATGAATTTTCGACCATGCAGGGCGTGCTCGAAGACGTCGCCGACGTTGTTCTCAACCTGAAGGAAGTGCGGCTGCGCATGCACACCGAGGGTCCGAAGGTGCTCCGCGTCCAGAAGAAGGGCGAAGGCATTGTTCGTGCGGGCGACCTTGTTTCGGACGACCAGGCGATCGAAGTCATGAACCCGGATCTCAAGCTCTGCACCATTGGCGCTGAAGGCGAGTTCGAACTCGAAGCTTCCGTGAACTGGGGCAAGGGCTATGTGCTCGCCGAATCGCATGGCGAGGAAGACCTTCCGGTCGGCACCATCCCGATCGACTCCTCCTTCTCGCCGATTCGCCGTGTGAACTACACCGTCACTCCGGCCCGCGTCGGACGCGAAACGAACTACGACAAGCTGACCCTCGAAGTCTGGACGGACGGCACGGTAGAACCCTCGGACGCCGTCGCGTTTGCGGCGAAGATCGTGAAGGAACACTTGGCCATCTTCATCAGCTTTGACGAGCCCGAAGAAACCGTCGAACCGGAAGTTGAGCTGCCCGAGCCGCTTAACCCGAACCTGTTTCGACCGGTGGACGAACTCGAACTGTCGGTCCGCTCGGCCAACTGCCTACAGAATGCGAACATTCGCTTCATTGGCGAGTTGGTGCAGCGCACCGAGGCCGAGATGCTGAAGACCAAGAACTTTGGTCGTAAGTCTCTCAACGAAATTAAGGAAACCCTGGCAGACATGAGTCTCAGCCTAGGGATGACGATCGAGAGCTTGCCGTCACGACAAGATCTCGAGAAGCTGCGCGAACAGCGCGAGGCCTAGTAGCCGTTAGCGAGACATCACGCAGCCAAAGCAAGTCACGGGTTGTCCGAACGTTGCACGCAGCGTTCAATGCAGGGGTAAGGAAGTAGTCATGAGGCATCGTAAAGGTGGAACCGTTCTTGGGCGTGACAGCTCGCACCGGAAGGCCATGTTTCGAAACATGGTCACGTCACTACTAGAGCACGAACAGATCACGACCACCGACGCCAAGGCGAAGGAAGTTCGTCGTTGGGCTGACAGGATGATCACGCTCGGCAAGCGAGGAGATCTGCATGCCCGCCGTAACGCGCTCAAGGTGATTCGCAGCAAGGACGTCGCTGCCAAGTTGTTCGATGAGTTGGCTGACCGCTACAAGGACCGGCCCGGCGGCTACACGCGTATCATCAAGCTCGGCAATCGCGTCGGAGACGCAGCCCCCGTTTCAATCATTGAACTCGTGGATCGTCCGGAAGCGTAAGCCCAAGCCAAGGGGCAGGCCCAATGCGGAGCCAAGCTCAAGTCGAACGTCTGCACGTGATGATTACTCGAATCGAATCGCGTCACGAGCCGGAGCCTCTCAGCATCGATACCTTCTTGCAACGATGAGGCGACCCGGTGAGGAGCCCGTCGTTGACCAGCCCACAGCCAACCGATCCTGAAGCAGGCGCCACCAACAAAGCGTGGCTGCCGCCGGTTGCGGCCGTGCTTGTCGTCGCAGTGGGTATTGCCTTTGCACTCTTGCGCGAGCAACCCGATGACCCGGTGGCGCGCGGCGTCGAAGCCCCCGAATTCGACTTGCCGTTGCTCGGCGCGAGCCCGAAGCGAATCACCCTTGATGATATTGATGGTCAGGTGGTTCTGCTCAACTTTTGGGCCACCTGGTGCAAGCCCTGCGAAGACGAGATGCCGGCCATGGACCGGTTGTATCGCGCGCTCCAGCCCGAAGGCTTCGAAATGCTGGCGGTGTCGGTAGACGAAGAAACCGCCCTTGTTGAGCGTTTCCAGGAGCGGCTTGGAGTGAGCTTTCCGATCCTTCTCGACCCGGCTAAGGAAGTCTCCGAGCGCTATCAGACCACCGGCTTCCCCGAGTCGCTGTTGATTGACAAGAAGGGCATGATCGTCGAGCGTTACATCGGCCCGCGTGACTGGGATCACACGATCTACGCAGAGCGCATCCGAAAGCTATTGAAAGAGCGCTAAAACCCAACGACATTGTGGGCAGGAGCTGTAACTCGTTGATTCTTTGGGTAATCTCCGCTGCGACCGTCGAGGCAAGGCGAAACCGCGCGATCCACTAGGGGGAGTGGTGAAGGCGATCTGGCTCATTTCTGCATTCTTTGCAGTTGTAATTCTTTCGGCCGCGAATGATCGCGAGTCGGGACTCCCTATGTGGTTCGAGTTGAGACAGGAACGTGTGGAATCCGGGAAACGGATTGCGCTGTTGCGGTCCGAGGTCGAAAAACTACAGGTCGAGGTAGAGGCCCTGAAGAGCGATTCCGTGGCGACGGAACGAGCGATTCGCGAAGTCCTAGAATTCGCCCAACCGGGAGAGACCGTGGTGCGCTTCGTAGATCAGGGCAAAGGGCCTACCGCCCGCCTGAATTAGATCGCTGTTCGCCAACCCCTCCTACCTCCATAGTGCGCACCCCGCGCAGTACTGCGTAAGACTGAATCGAGGCCTTCGAACGGCTGATCTCAACGAAAATGCGCGACGAAACGACCCCCGAATAACAACCGAACAACCACTGAACCGCAGCCGCGGATACGAAAGCTGAGCGCGACCGTCATGCAAGAACAACTGGCAAAGAAGCTCCAAGAAGCGCTCGGCGAACTGCTGGCAGAAGCAGGCGATACCGAAGCGGTTGCTACGCCGACCCTCGACATTCCACGCAACAAAGACCACGGTGACTTCGCGACCAACGTCGCGATGACGTTGGCCAAGCGCTTGCGCAAAGCGCCACGCGAAATTGCGGAGAGTCTCGTCGATCGCCTCGGCGATGCGGGTGGCCTGCTCAAGAGCAGTGAGATCGCAGGGCCCGGCTTCATCAACTTTCGTCTCGCCGAAAATAGTTGGCAGAACTTGTTGTGCGATGTCGCGCAAGCGGGCGATCTCTACGGCTCGTCGGAAATGGGCAAGGAACAAAAGGTTCAGGTCGAGTTCGTTTCCGCCAATCCGACTGGCCCCCTAAGCACAGGACACGGTCGTCAGGCGATCCTAGGCGACGCGATCTGTCGGTTGCTCGAATTCACCGGGCATGACGTGACCCGCGAGTACTACTTTAATAACGGCGGGCGCCAGATGCGTGTCCTGGGTGATTCGGTGAAGGCTCGCTATCTCGAGCAGCTTGGCAAAGCGACACCGCCCACCGAAGCCGCGTTTGCCGACGTTGAGAATGCTTGGGAAGAAGAGCGTGACGGCTTGCCGGTTGTGTTTCCCAAAGACGGCTACCAGGGCGACTACATCAGTGACATCGCTGCGACGTTGGTGAGTGAGCAGGGCGAAGCCCTTGCAAGTGAACCCGGCGACGGTGTGTTTCGAGAACGCGCCCAGGAAGTGATCTTCGGCGAAATTCGCACGACTCTCGAACGCATCGGAATCACCTTCGATGTCTACTTCAACGAGCAGTCGCTCTATGACGAAGGCAAGCTCGAAGCCGCGATCGCCGACCTGCGCGCGAAGGGCTTGATCTACGACGGGGACGGCGCGGTTTGGTTGAAGTCGACCGAGTTGGGCCTCGACCGGGATCGAGTTGTTATCAAGAGCAGCGGCGAGCCCACATACCTGCTGCCCGACATCGCTTACCACCGGGAAAAATTTCGCCGAGGCTTTGATGCGATCATCGACATTCAGGGTGCCGACCACATCGAGCAGTTTCCGTTCGTGAGCACGGCGACGGGTGCTCTTGGCTTTGACGCGGATCGGATTGAACTGGTCATGCATCAGTTTGTGACCGTGACGAGCGGCGGCGAGCAGGTCAAACAGTCGACCCGCAAAGCCACTTTCATCACGATCGACGAACTTCTCGATCAAATTGGCACCGACGTGTTTCGTTTTTTCATGGTCGAGCGACGTGCCGACAGTCATCTGGACTTCGACCTTGATCTCGCCCGAGACAAGAACTGGCGTAAAAATCCAACCTACTACGTGCAGTATGCATACGCGCGGTCGTGTGGTCTTGAACGCAAGGCTGGAGAAGCGGGCGTTACGATGCCGGGTCCCGCCGACTTTGACCCTTCGCATCTTGTGCTCGAAGAAGAGATCGCGATTGTGCGCAAGCTGGCCGAGTTCCCGCAGCTTGTTGAACGCGCAGCTGCATCGCGCGAACCCCACCACGTTGCCTACTACCTGCGTGACGTTGCAGGGATGTGGAGTCCCTATTTGCAGGACGGCAAGCGACATCGCATTCTTTCGGAGGACGCGGAGTTGTCGGCGGCTAGACTCGGTTTGTCTCTCGCCGTACGTGTCGTTCTGAAAAACGGTTTGGCCCTGTTGGGCATCTCAACACCGGAGCAAATGTAATGGCTGAAGGATCACGATCCGCGAAACGCAACGCGAGTCCCAGTTGGCTTGCAAGTCTGCTGGGTGCGTTCTTTCTGATCTCCGCTGGCTTCATGGTCGGGCTGGTGGTCGGTGTCGTCAAAGAAGAACCCGAACTCGTGATGGGACATATCGCGGGACAGAGCGAAGAAGTCCGCTGGTCCGAACACGACGGCGGGTTGGGCACGCCAGATGTCGCTGCGCAAGGACTCGCGCCCGACAACGCCGTGGGCTCAGGTGCATACGAGTTGGCGCCGCCGAGCGTGGCCGCCGCCTCCGCATACGCCGACGAGATCGCGGCGGCTGAAGACACCGCTTCTCTCGCTGCTCGTCCGGCATATGCGGTACCGGCACCGGAGCCGATTGCGAAAGCACCGCCGCCGGCCAGGGCTACGGCGAATCGCGTCGAAAAAGCCTCGTCCAATGGAAAAGGCTTTAGCGTTCAAGTGGGGGCTTTCGTGGAAAGCGAATCCGCAGAGCGCGTCGCAAAGGATCTCAGGGGGAAGGGCTTTCCCGTTTATGTGAGCCCGAAGGCGGGGGCTCGCGATGGTCGCTGGCGCGTACGCGTTGGGCCACTGTCCACCCGGGGCAAGGCAGACGAAATTGCCCAACAGCTCAAAACCCGCGAAGGACTTCCGACCTGGGTATTGAGCGAGGGGGGAGGCTGAGCCGCTTCGCTCGACGCCGCGTTGCAAGTTGGCGCTCCGTTGTGCCGACGTACCTTACGTAGAAGCCGGCCCTGACACGCGACTGTGGTGTCAGGCATCGCCCGACAACCATGACGCAGAACCCCAACGCGAACTATCTCGTTCTAGGCAAGAACGGGCAGCT
Source organism: Myxococcota bacterium (assembly GCA_041891195.1). Lineage (GTDB taxonomy): Bacteria > Myxococcota_A > UBA9160 > UBA9160 > UBA4427 > DUBZ01. The sequence goes on from JASDVE010000188.1 coordinate 15,548, forward strand.
CGGAAGCTGTCTTGTGCGAAGCCTCGCCGCGAGCGCAGGTTGCGAACTTGTGGCGGCGTACGGTCACGACGAACTCAACCTCGATGATCGCGATGCCATTTTACGAATGAGCGTCGAGCCGAAGAACGAAGCACCGTTGTGGGTGCTCAACGCCGCTGCTTACACGGCCGTTGACCTTTGTGAAAGCGAACTCGACGCCTGCATGGCGGTGAACGGAGTGGGCCCCGGACATCTCGCCGAATGGTGCGCGCTAAACGATGCGTCCCTCGTTCATGTTTCGACGGACTACGTCTTCGCCGGAGATGCGAGTGCGCCGTACAAAGAAACCGACCAGCCTGCGCCGCGCACCGCCTACGGTACAAGCAAGCTCGAAGGCGAACGTCGCGTTCGCGAAGCGTTGCCAACCGCATGGATCGCCCGCACGAGTTGGGTGTTTGGTCCAGGCAAGAACTTCGTCGGCGCGATTGTGCGTCAAGGTGCCCTGCGAGAAGCAGGCAAGATCGAAGGTCCACTTCGCGTGGTGGACGATCAATTGGGCTGTCCGACGAGCGCCGTGGATCTCGCGAGCGCGATCATCGCTTTGACCCAACACGAGTCGAGCGGGGAGGGGGGGCTGGTGCACCTGTCGAATGCCGACCCGTGTAGCTGGTGGGATTTTGCCCGCGCGATTCTCGATGGGGTTGGCTACGGCGATCTCGAAATTGACCGAGTGAAGACCCACGAATTCCCGACGCCCGCGCCGCGCCCGGCATACAGTGTGCTCGACGGTTCCAAAGCCAGTGCACTGGGTGTGGGGCTTTCGAGCTGGCGCAGTGCCCTCGACTCCTATCTCGCAAGCGCCGACTTCGCAGCTCTCCACAGTGATCTGCGCGCGGAAGCAAAGGCAACCTCATGAAGCCGATCGCCCAGAAGTTCATTCGCAACTTCTGCATCGTGGCCCATATCGACCACGGAAAGAGCACCCTCGCAGATCGTCTCATGGACGAAACCGGCGCGGTGTCCGAACGCGACAAACAGGAACAGCTGCTCGATACCATGGATCTTGAGCGTGAGCGCGGCATCACCATCAAGGCGCAGACCGTGCGTATGACGTACACGGCGAAGGACGGCAACACGTACCTGCTGAACCTCATCGACACGCCCGGCCACGTCGATTTTTCGTACGAAGTTTCGCGTTCGCTCTCTGCTTGCGAAGGCGCCGTGTTGGTTGTCGATGCCGCGCAGGGAATCGAAGCCCAAACACTCGCGAACACTTACCTGGCGATCGACGCGGACCTTGAGATCATTCCGGTCGTGAACAAGATTGACCTACCCTCTGCAGACCCCGATCGCGTTGCTCAAGAAATTGAAGACGTAGTTGGACTCGACGCTGCCGACGTGATTCCAGTGTCGGCGAAGTCGGGCCACGGCATGGTCGAACTCCTCGAAGCGATCGTCGAAAAAGTTCCGCCACCGACGGGGAGTCCGGACGCGCCGACTCGGGCACTGGTATTCGACGCTTGGTTCGACACCTATGTTGGCGCCGTCATGCTGGTGCGCGTGATGGAAGGTCGCCTTAAAAGGCGTGAGCGTGTGCGCTTCATGATCAAGGGAACGGAGCGCGAGGCGACCAACCTTTCGGTGCTGATGCCCGGCTCCGTGGACGTGGACGAACTTGGCCCTGGTGAAGTGGGCGCAGTGGTTGCTGGAGTGAAAACGCTGTCCGACGTGATGATTGGCGACACCATTACGTCACTCAGCAACCCCGCTGAAGAGCCGCTTCCCGGCTTCCAACTGGTGAAGCCGATGGTTTTCTCAGGGCTCTATCCCGTGGACGCGGAAGACTACGAAGACCTCAAAGCTTCGCTCGAAAAGCTCAAAATCAATGACTCGTCGTTCGGCTACGAACCGGAAACCAGCATGGCGCTGGGCTTCGGCTTTCGCTGCGGCTTTCTAGGCTTTCTGCACGCCGAAATCATTCAAGAACGTCTTGAGCGCGAGTACTTGCTCAACTTGATCACCACAGCTCCTACGGTGCGGTATCGCGTCGTGCCGAAGACCGGCGATCCTTTTGAGATTGAAAGCCCTGCGGCATTGCCCGACCCGAACGAGATTCAAGAGATTCAAGAACCGGTGGTGCTCGCAACCATTCATGTGCCGTCCGACTATCTGGGACAAGTGCTGGGGCTGTGCCAGGAACGCCGTGGCGTCCAAAAGGACATGGCGGTGCATGGGACTCGCGTCCAGGTCCGATACCTGCTGCCGCTCAACGAAATCGTCACGGACTTTCACGACAAACTCAAGAGCGCGACACGTGGCTATGGCTCGTTCGACTACGAACTTGATGGCTATCACGCGGCGCAGCTGGTTAAACTCGACATCCTTGTGAACGGAGACTCTGTCGATGCGTTGTCTTTGATCGTCCATCGCGACTACTCGCAGTCCAAGGGCGCGGATCTCGCACGAAAACTCAAAGAGTTCATTCCGCGTCAGCAATTCGCTGTCGCGATCCAAGCAGCGGTGGGTGCGAAGATTATCGCGCGTACGACCGTGAAGGCGCTGCGCAAGAATGTCACCGCAAAGTGCTACGGTGGTGATATCTCGCGTAAGCGGAAGCTACTTGAAAAACAGAAAGCCGGTAAAAAACGCATGAAGATGGTGGGCTCAGTTGAGATCCCTCAGGAAGCGTTCCTGGCCGCCTTAAAACTCGGGGACTGATGAGCGATTCGAACCAAAATTCTGCTGCCAGCGACGACACGAACGATGGCCAAATGACAACTAGAGATGCTATCCGGGAACAGGTCGTAACCCTCGTCCTTGCAGTTGTGATCGCGTTATTGATCCGGGCAACGATCGTGGAGCCTTTCCGTATTCCGTCGGGCTCGATGTTTCCGACGCTCCTGATCGGCGACCATCTTTTCGTTAACAAATTTCTGTACGGCCCCAAGATTCCGTTCACCAACTATCGCTTGCCCGGGCTCCGCGGCCCCGAACGCGGAGATGTCGTGGTGTTCGAGGTCGCACGTGTTTCCAACGGCGATCCCAATTCGAACATCGTTCCCGCGGATCGCCGACCTGATGCTTCTCGGGAAGACTTCGTGAAACGTATTGTAGGCATGCCGGGAGACCGCATCGAAGTTCGCGACAACCAGCTCTACGTCAATCACGAACGGGTCGAAAAGATCCGCCTCGAAGGCGCATTTATTGACGACGAAGGTGCAGCCCTCGACCCGTATTCAGAGATCCTCGGAGACTGCGTCCACGGCGCCCTCGACGACCCCCGCAAGCTCGGGCTGATGCGGACCCCATTTGTTGTCGAGCCCGATCGTTACTTCATGATGGGCGACAACCGTGACAACAGTAACGACAGCCGTCGGTGGGGCACCGTCCGCCTCGACGAGTTTAAGGGCCCCGCATTCATCATCTACTGGTCATGGGCGTCGGACGGTAACTTCTTCCAGCTGCTGAATCCCGTAAATTGGTTTACTGTAGAGAAGCGCTGGGGACGCGTGTTTTCACGCATTGGCTGCGATTCTGTCTAGATCGCGTTCGTAATTGAGCCGCGGGCTTGATGAAGCGGCGGCGCCACCAGCAACTGGGAGCAAGCTGTTGA
>JASDVE010000188.1:19149-22439 GCA_041891195.1 Myxococcota bacterium
GCACCGATTATGCCGCGGCGCTGATTATGCCGCGGCGCCGATTATGCCGCGGCGCCGAAAACAGCACGGCCCCACAATCAATCAGGAGCACTCCGTTGAAGTTCGTAATTTCCGCCGCATTTCAACCTCCCGGTGACCTGGTCCCGATCGCCATCGCCGCAGAAGAAGCTGGCTTTGAGGCGGTCTCGTTCTCAGATCACGCCATCTATCCCGAAAAACTTGACACGCCATACCCCTACACCGACGATGGTACTCGGCGTTATGATGAGAACTCCCACTTCCCCGATCCATGGGTTGTGGCCGGCGCGCTTTCATCGGTTACGACGCGCCTTCGTTTCACGACCAATGTTTTTGTGCTCCCGATGCGCAATCCATTTCTGGCCGCCAAAGCGGTTGCGACTGCCGCGGCCATGTCGAACGACCGCATCACCCTCACCGTGGGCGTGGGTTGGTCCAACATTGAGTTTGATCTCCTCGGTCAAGAGTTTCGACGCCGTGGCGCCCGCGCCGATGAAATGATCGAAGTGATGCGCAAACTCTTCAGCGGCGAAATGGTCGAGCACAAGGGCGAATTTTATGCTTTCGATCGCCTGAAAATGACGCCTCCGATCCCGCAGAAGCGCATCCCCATTATTGTCGGAGGCATCTCCGACATGGCACTCAAACGCGCGGCGCGAAACGACGGCTGGCTCTCGGACTTACAATCCACCGCCGACATCCTCGAGAGCATCACAAAGGTGCGTCGCTACCGAGAAGAGCAGGGCGTCAAAGGGGACTTCGACGTGATCGCAAGTGCGAATGACGCTGGGAACATCGACGGTTACAATAAACTCGGTGATGGCGGAGTCAACCACATCCTGACCATGCCTTGGGTTTTCTATCACGGCATGACGGACGAGATCGACAAGAAGATCGACGGCATTAAACGCTTCGGCGAAGATGTCGTAGAAAAGATGCAGTAATGCGTCGCTCCCGCTGGGCGGCCTTTTTGGCCAGTCTGCTGGTGGCGATATTTGTTGCACACACCGCCAGCGCACAGACCGTCGATGCAGGCCGGGGCGCGGTTCCGCTCCACGTGCCGCCTTCGTACAGCGCACTCGCGCCAGCGCCGCTCATTGTGCTGATGCACGGGTACACGTCGAGTGGCGCCGTGACCGAATCGTATATGCAATTCTCTCCGCTCGCGGACGAGTTTGGCTTCCTGCTGATCGCGCCAGACGGGTTGGTCGATTGCGGAGCCAACCCGTTCTGGAACGCCACCGATGCGTGCTGTCATTTCTGTGGTGGCGTCGTTGACGACGTCGGTTATCTCACTGCATTAATCGATGCGATCAAGGCTGGATACAACGTCGATGCCCAGCGGATCTATTTTATGGGGCATTCAAACGGCGGCTTCATGTCGTATCGAATGGCATGTGAGCGGTCGCATCTCGTCGCCGGCGTGGCGAGCCTCGCCGGCGCAACTTACTTCGACCCTCTGGATTGCAATCCAAGCGAGCCTGTCCACACGCTGCAGATCCACGGTACAGCCGACGCCACGATCCTCTACGGAGGAGGCATCATCAATGCTGGGACTGTGGTGAATGTTTCGTATCCGGGGGCCGTGCAGACCACGGAAACCTGGGCGAGTTTCAACGGCTGCTCGCTGACACCAGACACGTCGCCGCCCAACCTGGATCTCGAATCTACGATCGTCGGAAACGAAAGTACGGTTTCGCGCTACGACGCGGGGTGTATGCCCGGCGGCTCCGCCGAACTTTGGACCATTCCCGCCGGCAGCCACGTCCCGTCACTATCGACGGACTTTAGCCGCGAGATCGTTCTCCACTTTCTCGCCCACCCAAAGCCAGCCGCTACGGCAGTCCCGAGTTTTGATACGCGCTCGCTACTGGTTCTCGGGCTCAGTCTCTGCGCGATGGGATCCGTCGCGGTCATGGCCCGTGGGCGAGCGGCACAGTCGACCTGAAAGCACCGGGCGTCTTAGTCCCGTCCCTCGCACACGAACATCGGAATCTCTCGCGTGGTGCGCTCGCGGTATTCCTCAAAGGGTGCGTAGTTTTCGTCGCAGATCGGCCAAAGGCCGGCTTTTTCGTCGAGGGAAGCAAGGCGTGCGCGCAGCTTCATGTGGCGACCCCGATGACGGACTTCGATGTCAGGGTGCTTCACGAAGTTGTTGTACCAGACGGGGTTCTTCGCGGCGCCACCTTGGGACGCGACGAGGATCACCCCGTCGCGGTAGGGCACGTACATGAGTGGGATGGTGATCGTTCGGCCGCTCTTGGCGCCGGTCATCTTCACGAAGCAGACCTCGTCCCCCTGGAGCGTGTTGAAGTAGCGGCCGCCGACCAGGCGGTTCAAGAAGACGTGCGTCTTGGTCATGGATTTGAGAATCCACCGTGGCGGCGGGGCGCCTTTGCCTTCGATTAACTCGCCATTGTTGTCACTCATGGGGGGTCTCCTTCGGTCGACCTTTCTGGTCGGGGGCGGGGCTCGCGCGTGCCGCGGGCGTGTGGCACCGTGGAATGGTAACAGAGGTAGGGCTCAGGACACTGCCGCGTAGCACGTGGGACCCCGCACCTCAGAGGGATGACTCCATCAGAACGATGTTGGGCCGCAAGAGGGCCGCAAGAGGGGCGCATTTCCGTATGGATCCAGGCTGAAATGTTGACCTGACCGGGCCACACGGTATGATGCCCTGCATAAACAAGAGCACCTTTTAACTTCGTCCCGAGAGACGAAGAAAGGTACGCAAGCCATGGCCTCACACCCTTCTGCACCTTCAGGTGCGCCTTCAGACGCCTCCGCGGGTCGAACTCCCGCGACTGGATCCCAAGCTGGATCGTCGTCTGGAGAGGGCATTGTTTCTGTCGATCCCGCAAGCGATCAATCTACAATCGTTCTCGATCATGCTGCGATCGCACGCTCGCTCACGCGAATCGCGCATGAGATCGTGGAGCGTCACGAAGATCTTTCGAAGCTCTACTTGGTCGCCATTCCAAACGGCGGCGTGCCACTCGGACGCATTCTACAACGGAATCTCGTGTCGATTTCGGGTATTGAGCTCCCGCTTGGCATCCTCGACACCACGTTGTATCGCGACGACCTCAGTCGCAACGGTGTCCGCCCTCAACTTCGCGTAACCGAGATGCCTTCTTCTGTAGACGATCGCATTGTCCTCGTTGTTGAAGACGTCGTCAGCACTGGCCGCACCATTCGCGCGGCGATGGACGCGATGATCGACTTCGGCCGGCCGACGAGCGTGCAAGTTGTTGCCTTGATCGATCGTGGTC
>JASDVE010000189.1:0-2867 GCA_041891195.1 Myxococcota bacterium
ATCCCAGATCTGACGACTTCTAAGCCGAGACGCGAAGAAGTCTGCGAAAAAGAAGTCTGCAAAAAAAACGGCCGCACGGTCAACCGAGAAGGCGTCGAAGTCTAAGTCGAAGGCTGCAAGTAAGAAGGCCGCCCCAAAGCCAGCCCGCCGCACCGCATCCGAACTCGCGCTCAAGCAACGCGACATTTCGATTTCGGAGTTCTTTGCGAAGAACCGCCATCTCCTCGGCTTCGATAACCCGTCGAAAGCGTTGCTCACCACGGTCAAGGAAGGTGTCGACAACGCTCTTGATGCCTGTGAAGAGGCAGGCGCTTTGCCGGACATCGTTGTGGAGATCAAGCAGCTTTCCGAATCGCGGTTCCGCATCGCGATCCAAGACAACGGCCCAGGGATCGTGCGCGCCCAGGTGCCCAAGATCTTTGGCCGGCTGCTCTATGGGTCCAAGTTTCATCGCCTGCGCCAGAGTCGAGGACAGCAGGGCATTGGGATCAGTGCCGCGGGAATGTACGGGCTGCTGACAACCGGCAAGCCCGTTTCCATTTGGACGTCGACGGGCAAACGCAAAAAGGCACACCGGTTCGAACTCATCATCGACACGCAGAAGAACGAGCCGCGAGTCACCGTCGATGAGGTGGTCCAGTGGGACGTTGAGCGCGGCACCCGGGTTGAGATCGAGCTCGAGGGCAACTATCGCGGCGGTCAACATTCGGTCGATTCCTACATTCGACAGATCTCGCTTGCGAACCCACACGCGAAACTCACCTACATCCCACCAAAGGCCGAGGCCCATGGCGACTCCCACGAGTTTCCGCGGGTGTCGAACGACTTGCCACCAGAAACTGCTGAGGTCAAGCCGCATCCTTACGGGGTCGAACTCGGCGTATTGATGCAGATGCTCCGAGACACAAACGCGCGCAATGTTCGAACCTGTTTGCAGGGTGACTTCGCGCGAGTTTCCGCACGGACAGCAGAAGGAATTTGCAAGGCAGCCGAAGTGAGTTCGAAAAAACGGGCGCGCGACGTTTCTCGGGACGAAGCCGATCGCATTCACAAGACGATCCAGAAAACGAAGATCATGAACCCTTCGACGGATTGCATCGCCCCGATTGGTGCCGAGTTGATCGAGAACGCGTTGCGCGCAGAAGTAAACGCTGAGTACTACGCGACCGTGACGCGACGGCCGAGTGTCTATCGGGGCAATCCGTTCCTCGTCGAAGTGGGGCTCGCCTATGGCGGCGAGATGTTGATGGATCAACCCGTGACGCTTTATCGCTACGCGAACCGTGTGCCACTGCAGTACCAGCAGGGCGGGTGTGCGATCACCAAGTCGGTCATCGGAACCGATTGGCGTGGTTATCAGTTTCAACAACCGCGGGGGGCCATGCCGGTCGGGCCTGCACTGTTGATGGTGCATATCGCGAGCGTCTGGGTGCCGTTCAACTCCGAGAGCAAAGAGGCGATCGCCCACTATCCCGAGATCATCAAAGAGATTCGGCTCGCGTTGCAAGAATGTGGGCGGCGTGTTGCGATTCATATTCGCAAGCAGCGGCGCGTGCTCGACGAAGCCAAGAAGCGCGCTTATATCGAACGCTACATCCCGCAGCTTGCAATCGGCCTTGAGGAGATCCTCGGCATGAGTGAGCGGCAGACCAACGATGTCACGAAAAAACTTGAGGGCGTCCTCGAACGCAGTCGCAAGCTGTAGCCGAGGCCGGAGGAATCGATGGCAGTCAAAAAGAAAAAAGCCAGCGCCAAGAAAAAGACTGGAGCCAAGAAAGGCGCCGCTGCGAAGAAGAAGGCTGCGGGCAAGAAGGGCGCAGCCGGCAAGAAGAAGGCCGCTGGCAAGAAAAAAACGGTAAAGAAGAAGACAGCTACGAAAAAAGCTGTGCCTAAGAAGAAGGCCAGTCGTCGCAAAGTGGCGGTTCCCAAAAGCCGAAAGGCGATGACGAAGTCCGACAAGACGACCATCCGGCTTATTGATGAAAGCGCCGCCACGGTGCACGAGACCATCAAGAAATCGCAAAAGCCCGATCTTTTGTTTCCGGTTCGTTCGCTTGGCAATGTCTCGTATTCGAAGAAAAAGGGGTACTTCGAAATTGGGAAGCAGAAGAAAACCCGAACGCTGACGGTTAACACGGTCAAAAGCTTCGCTCAGACCCTGCGCATGATGGCGCTGTCAAAACAACTCGTGCAGACGAACGACTTCGCGACCAAGCGAGACGCGTACTACCAAAGTAAGAACTGGGACGCGGCGAAGTTCGAAGAACAGGGCGAGTCCGACACCGTCATGGACGACATCGAGGCGATGTTCTCAGTCGACCGAATTTCGCGTGAACAGCTTCGCTTCATTCCCGACGAACACGGCGGGGCAGTTGCCGGGCAATTGGTCGTACTCGACCCTGACCGTGAAACCGGGCGTGTCGAACGGATCGATTGCACGCGCTTTGGTTCGGGGGCCTATTCGATCCCTTCATCGGTCGAACAACTTTCGTTTGAAACCAAGGCCAAGTTTATCCTTGCGATTGAAACCGGTGGTGTGTTTCAGCGGTTGCAGAGCCACAAGTTCTGGGAAACCAATAACTGCATCTTGATTTCGTTGGCCGGGGTTCCCGCGCGCTCGACCCGACGTTTTATTCGGAAGCTGTCCGACGATTGCAAGATCCCGGTGTACGCATTTGTCGATTGCGATCCGTACGGGATTTCGAATATCTACCGAACCCTCAAGGTGGGCTCGGGCAACGCCGCCCATCTGTCGCAGTTTTTCTGTGTCCCAAACGCGCGCTTTCTCGGTGTGACGCCACAAGACATCATCGACTACCAGCTCCCTCCCCATCCTCTCCAAGAGGTCGACATCAAACGCGCCAAAG
>JASDVE010000189.1:2877-4785 GCA_041891195.1 Myxococcota bacterium
GCGATCGAGCACTTGCTCAAGATGGGGGTGCGCGCCGAACAGCAGGCACTCGCCATGTGGGGGCTCAACTATGTCATCGAAGAATATTTGCCCGCAAAGCTCGCCAACCGGGACGCGTTCTTGCCGTAAGCAACCGGTGAAGGTTTTCGCCATCGATTGATCCGAGGCCGTGGCTGGCTAACCTCCGACCGAGTCGAACCTCGAAGGTGGAAAATGGCAGACAACGGCAGCGCACAAGAAAATGAAACCGAATCGATTAAAGGCATTCGCGTCGACTCGGTGACCGAGTGGCTCGAAGCGAACATTGATGGGCTGAAGCCCCCGTTCAAGTTCGAGTTGATCGTCGGTGGACATTCGAATCTGACCTACCGCGTTGGCGATGCGACAGGCCGCAGCTGCGTACTGCGTCGACCGCCGACCGGCATGGTCCTCGCGACGGCACACGACATGGCGCGGGAACACCGCATCGTAAGCGCTGTTGGCAAGAGCAATGTCCCGGTTCCGTTGACGCTGGGGCTGTGTGAAGACCTCGAAGTCAACGACGCACCGTTCTATGTCATGGACTATGTCGTCGGAACCGTGTTGAACGACGCTCCGATCACCGAGGCCTTACTGGGGCCGGATGAGAGAAGAGCGTTGAGTGAGCACACGGTCGAAGTACTGGCCGGGCTCCATTCGATTGAGCCAGCGGACATTGGTCTCGGCGATCTCGGCAAACGAGAGGACTACATCGGAAGGCAGCTCAAGCGTTGGCAGGGGCAGTGGGAAAAGAGCAAGACGCGCGAGCTTGCTCAAATGGAGGAAGTCTTCGCAGGCCTGTCCGAAAAAGTCCCGACCCAGGTGGGTGCGGGCATCGTCCACGGCGACTATCGGCTGGGCAACATGCTCGTCAATGAAAAAGGCCGAATCCTCGCAGTGCTCGACTGGGAACTCTGCACCCTTGGCGACACGCTCGCGGACGTCGGCTACCTGCTCAACAACTGGTTTCAGCCCGGTGAAACGTCCGTGGACCTGCAGGCGGCGTTCGGGCCGACGTCGGTCGGCGACTTTTCTACGCGAGAAGCATTTGTTGAACGCTACTCGGAGCTTTCAGGGCGCAAGGTCACAACGATCAACTACTACCGAGCCTTTCAGTACTGGCGGCTTGCCGCGATCGTCGAGGGCGTGTTGGCTCGATACCTCAAGGGCGTGATGGCGAACGAAGCGAGTACCGATGTGTTCCGTGCGCAAGTTGACGGGCTCGCGAACTCGGCTCTCGAACTGCTCGAAACGCTTTAGTTTTCGAGGGTTCTCCCCCGTGGGGTTTGTCGATCGGGGCAATGCACGATGGCGACTCGGCATGACGACCGGGAGGTGAGATTTGCCCCTGGTGCTCGCAAGCCGGCATGGCACGAGGGCAACTTCACTGGAGTTTGTTCTCACTTGCAGCGAAGCGCTGCACCACGCCATAAGTACGCGCAAACTCTGGTGTTCAAATCATCTCCGGCTACAATCGCGCGTCACCGGACCCGGCTTGACTTTCGATCGCTAACCCTCGGTGTGCGATCCGAATCAAGTGAACCCGATTGTGAGCGTTTCGTTAGCTGGTTTTTGTTGGCTGACACTTTGTTGCCCGTCAATTTGGTTACCGACAACAAGCGATGCGCCAAAGAACGAGCGCAGTCGCTACCAAGTCAATTCAAACGCACAATCCTAAAATGTTCAGAGGGACGTCATGTCGGCGCTAACAGCCGAGACCGTGCGCAACTACATCGATCTGACCAAGCCGCGCTTGCTGCCGTTGGTTCTCTTCAGCGGCTTGCCCGTGATGGGGATGACGGCCAGCGGCGACTGGGCGCCGGTCTCGATAATGTTCTGGATTCTGATCGGGATTAGCCTCGCCGCGGCGAGCGCGAACACCCTGAACGC
>JASDVE010000190.1:0-4778 GCA_041891195.1 Myxococcota bacterium
GCCGAACCCCTCGATAAACCGGGATGGCAACTGAACTTGCCGAAGTCTTCGCGCACTTCGCTCTCAGAGTTTCGAGTGGCGATCTGGCCCACCGATGCGAAGTGCCCGGTCGACGCCGAGGTCGAAGCCCGTGCCCTGGAACTCGGCGATACGCTGCGTAAGTTGGGCGCAACCGTTTCCGATCGCGCGCGTCCCGACTTTGACGTGGCGCGCGAACACGCGACCTACCTCACGACCTTGCACTCGATCCTCGGCGCAAGCTTCACCCCTGAGCAGCGCGCCAGATCGCAAATGATCGCAAACGCCAGCGACGCGACGGACATGTCGGATGAGGCCGTATCTCACCGCGCAATCGTCTTGAGTCATCGCAAGTGGCTCGCCGCAAACAACGAACGCGAACGCCTGCGTTACATCTGGCAAGAGTTTTTCAACGACTGGGACATTTTGATCTGCCCACAAACGTCGACCCCTGCATTCCCCCACGACCATCGCCCGTTTGCGGAGCGGACACTTCCTGTGAACGGAACCGATCAAAACTATCTGGATCAGTTGTTTTGGGCAGGCGTGGTGACCGCTTCGTATTTACCGAGCACAGTGTTCCCAACGGGTCCGTCAAGCGAAGGGCTTCCGATTGGGTTGCAGGCGGTGAGCGGAGAATATCGAGACTACACGTGCATCGAATTCGCCAAGCTCATGGCGAAAGAGATCGGTGGCTTCCGCGCCCCGGAAAAATATCCAGAAATTTGAACCGCCGGCTGCGTTAGAGCCCCGCGCCCCGTTGGTTCCCGGCACCGAAGGCTGGACATTTGCGGGCTTCGTTGGGAAGCGTGCTCAAGTCGAGAGGCGTTGAGATCTCTTCTTTTGTTGGCCCCACTTTGGCCGCGATCTTCGCGAGCGCGTCGATGTCGAAGCCGTATACCTTTGCGGCATTGGTCGCGAGCATCATGTGCACTTCCTCTTCGGGAACGCCGGCCAACGTCAGGCGAAGATGTTCGCGGCTAAAGGGATAGGAGCCTTCAGTGTGGGGGTAGTCGCTGCCCCACATCAGCTTGTGGACTCCAATTTCGTGTCGCTTTTCGCAATCGAGTGGAGCGAGGAAGCTCGCACCGAGATGAACTTGGCGGTCGAAGTATTCGGTCGGCGTCAGCGACAACTTCGAAACGGCGGGGCCGCCGAAGATGTGTTCCGAAGTTTCGGTTTCGTTTTTCATCTGGTTGTAGAAGTGGTTGAGTTCGCGAAGAACTTCAGGTGCCCAACCCGCGCCGACTTCGGTCAAGACAAACTGCAAAGACGGATGTCGTTCGAACACGCCGCTAAACATGAGATGCCAGAGTGCGCGATGCGCCCACCATTTAACTTCTAACATGTACATCGTGAGGGATTGCGGCAGGTACTGGCCGAAGTCGGGAACCGCAGCGCCGGCGTGATGATTGAGCGGCATGTCGAGTTCGTCGCACGCGTTCCAGATCGGTTCGTATTCGGGTGCATAGAGCGGCGGAACGCCCGAGCCAGGAGGGGCACCGGGTAGAAGTACGCCTCCTGTAAGGCCGTTTTCTTTCGCCCAGCGAATCTCTTTGACCGAACCTTCCACGTTGGGCAGGTAGATCTGAACGATCCCGGCGCGACGTCCAGGGGCTTCGGAACAGAAGTCGGCAAGCCAACGGTTGTGTGCCTGGATGCCGGCCCATCGTCGATCGAAGTCACGGCCGATCTCGGGCTCGCCAAATTCGGTGAACAGACGTGGGGCAAACGGCGGAGAGGTGTTTGAGAAAATGACTTCGGCGACGACGCCATCGGCTTCGGTCTCCGCGAGCCTCCGCGTGCTGTCCCAGTTGCGTCCACCGTCGACTTCCGGGTCGCCGTTGACTGCGATGCTTCGCGGACCCATCACGGTTCGCATCTGCACGATCCATTCGTCGACTTCCTTAGCCCAATCGTTAAAGTCGCCTTGCCACTTTTGCTCGAGGTAGTTGCCGTACGTGCGATGCTCAGGTCCCGCGTGGGAGTCCGAGGTGATGAGCAGGTAGCGGTCCATCTCTTTCAATACATTCGTCATGCGGGGTGGTTCCTTGCTGTAAAAAAAAGTGGCGGCGCGGCCAAGATCATACCCAAGGTCGGCGGGCACGTGGGTGTCGACCCGGTCTGTCTTTACATCGTGGGTGCAACTTTGATGTTGGACGCGGGCTGCGGCTACTTGCGGTTGGTCTCGAGCATCTGCGGGTTCAGGCCCAAGTAGGTGTTGAGCTGCCGGTCAAGACGACTTGAGGCGCCGTGCTTCGCTCTGCGCAGGTATGGCCTCCAGCGGGGCGGTTCCGCGGCCTGAGGCTTGTCGCCCATCACGGTGGCGCGCTGGATAATGCGTTCTTCTTCGAAGTCGTTGATGACGTAGTGCTGCGTGCACCGGTTGTCCCACATTGCAATCGTGCCTTCGGTCCAGTTGTAGCGAACCGTGAAGCGCGGGTTCGAGACCCATTTCGTGAGATAGCCCAGCAACATGTTGCTTTCGTCGTAGCTGAGTTCCACGATGCGTCGGGTAAAGTGCTCGTTGACAAAAAGCGACTTGCGGCCGGTCTCCGGGTGAACACGGACAACCGGATGGGTGGTCATGGTTTCAGACTTGCCATGCGGGTCCGCGTCGTGCAAGGCGGTCAAGCCGAGACACAGGTCTTGCAAGGGCTCGCTTAGTTCATCGAAGGCCTTGTACATGTTGGCCCACATGGTATCGCCGCCGACTTGGGGGCAGCGAACCATGTTGAGGATGGCGAGGATCGAAGGCTCGGCTTGGAAGGTGAGGTCGCTATGCCATTCGTCCGCGCTCCGGCCGCGCGTCGCAGCCAGTTCGAAAATCTCGGGGGCGTCGATAAACGGGTTCGTCAAGTTGGGGTGTCCCTCGAGTTCTCCGAAGTGCCGTGCAAAGGCGACGTGGGTTTTGGGTTCGAGGAATTGTTTGGGAAAGAAGAGGACCAAATGTTCGGTGAGCAGCGCCTTGATTTCGGCCGCGGACGTTTCGTTTACGTCGCCGAGTTTGATGCCTGTGATTTCGGCGCCCAATGAACCCGCGAGCTGTACAACTTCCATGCCGCTCTCCTCTTTTTGCCGCAAGGAGATACTGTGCCGCTTCGGTTCTTTTGTGCAAGCTGGACGGTGGCCGCGAAGGGGCTTGGCCGACCTGGCGGCTGAAGACACGGATAGACCTTCCGGAAATCTTGTATATAGACAAGTGGATTCGCGTTCGATTGCATTTCGTATTCCGCAACCTCGCCGCATGTTCCGCTATGTTGCACGATCCACGAAAAAAGATGCGCCCCGCGGCTTGCCGCGAACGCGACAAGAAGAGGAGTGGCTGGATGCCCGTCAACTACGTCGACTTTCAAACCGCCAAGGACGCAGACGGCCTGAGGATGGTTGTTGTGACCGGCGTGCCATCGCCGTGGGGAGAAGCGGCAAAGGGCATCTTGCACGTGAAACAGATCCCTTGGCTGGCCGTGAAACTCGACCAAGCCAATAGCGCGCTGACCGAATGGTCGGGCGAGCGCACCGGGCCGGTTGCGGTGTACAACGACGAAAAACCGCGCGCCGGCTGGGCTGAGATCTTGTTGCTTGCAGAACGTTTGTCACCGACCCCCGCGCTGCTACCGGCCGATGCGGCGGAGCGTGCCCTGGTGCTCGGGTTGTCTCACGAAATCTGTGGCGAAGGCGGCCTAGGTTGGATTCGCCGGCTGCAAGGTGTTCATGCTGGGCTCAATGGACAACCCGGCTTCCCGGCTGGCATCGCAGAATACCTCGGGAACAAGTACGGCTATCGCGCAGAAGAGGGCGATGCGATCCAGGGCCGTGTGATCGGGTTGTTGAATATGTTGTCGAGTCGATTGGATGCTCAGAAGCAGGAAGGAAATCGGTTTCTCGTTGGAAGTTCGCTGACGGCCGCCGATATTTACTTCGCTGCATTCATCGCACTCTTTAAGCCGTTGCCGCCTGACCAGTGCCCGCTTCCCGATGCGATGCGTCCAGGCTTCGAAGCGATGGACGACGACACCGCGAAGGCGCTCGATTCGTCGCTGCTCGAACATCGAGACTTCATCTACAACGAATATCTAGAGTTGCCGCTCACGTTATAGAGACCGGCCTTTCGAGCAAAGGGACCGCCATGCTGAACGGAGTGCGCGTTTTAGATCTTTGCGACGAACGCGGCTACGTCGCAGGTTGGATGCTCGCGGAACTTGGCGCCGAGGTTGTCGCGATCGAACCCAAAGGCGGTTCTCCTGCGCGAAGGTTGGGTCCGTTCGCCGGCGGGGAAGGCGACCAAGGCAAGGCGAATGCATCTCTTTGCTGGTGGGCGTACGCGCGCAACAAACGCAGCGCGGTCGTGGACCTCGACTCAGAAGACGGCCGGGATCAATTGCGTGAGTTGGTCAAGCGCGCCGACGTTCTCATTGAATCGCGCCCACCGGGCGAACTCGCTTCTATGGGGTTGGGCTTTGAGCAACTCGCGGAACTGAATCCGGCGCTCGTCTACACCTCGATTACGCCTTTCGGACAGGACGGGCCGAAGGCGGGATGGGCGGCGACGGATCTCACGGTGCTGGCCGCGGGGGGCCCACTGTGGTTGAGCGGTGACAATGATCGCGCGCCGGTTCGGGTGGCGGTTCCTCAGGCATTCGCCCATGCGGGAGCGGAAGGTGCGACCGCGACCTTGGTTGCGTTGCACGAACGGCAACGGTCTGGGCGCGGACAACATGTTGACGTCTCTGCGCAGCAAGCGGTAACCCTGGCCACCC
>JASDVE010000191.1:0-4761 GCA_041891195.1 Myxococcota bacterium
GTCGGGTATAGGTTCGGCTCCGGAAACTTCTTTTCGATGTACGCACAGATCGCGGATGAATCCGGGATGGTTCCGAGGGGGCCCTCTTTCCCAATGTCGGTGTCACGAAGAACGGGGATGCGCCGCGCCGGGCTGATCTCCACGAACCAATCGGGCATGGGCATAATGTTGACGCTTTCGAGTTCGAACTCGACGCCCTTCTCACGCAGCAGTACGTCCGCCTTGCGGACAAAGGGTGAAAGCGGTGCGCCGTAGAGGATGATGCCCATCTGTGTCGATCTCCTGAATGTACAAATGCGAAGGTGTTGGACAAAGATTCTGTCATATTGACAGTTGCGATGCCATTTCATCGGCGTCGGCGAGGTCGCTTGGCGTTGTCACCCACCCCGAGCCCATTGCGACGCGCACGCGACTGGCAGGCTAGACTTCGGCCACCTTCTATGGAGAAAACACCGTTGTTAAAGATGCTTCGTCGTCATCGCACCTTTGCGCCCCTTGCTCTCACGCTTGTCGCCGCAGTGTCGGCATGCGTCGAGAGTTCGGAAACAAACGAGGCCGCATCGAATTCGAATCTCGTTTCTGACGAGGCGCTTGCCCCAAGGCTGCTTCAAGACCTCGAGCAAACTACGGCCTTCGTCGCGGCGTTCCCTGCTCAGGACTACGAGATCGCAGAAGTTCCCGAACTTGGACGCTTCTATATTGATGACAACCCAGCATGGGTGAAGCGCGAACTCAAGGAAGGACGAGCGTGGGAGCCGGGTACCAAGGTCGTCATGACCGCCCACACCCGAGCCGGAACGACCGCGTTGGATATTGGGGCCCACATCGGAAGTCACTCGGTCACCCTTTCACATCTAGTCGGACCCGAGGGCGCGGTTTACTCCTTTGAACCTCAACGGAAGATTTATCGCGAACTCGTCATGAACCTCGAATTGAATAAGCTTGAAAACGTGATCCCACTGCGCTTTGCGATTGGTGCGGAAAACAAACTCGTCGAAATGACTCCGACATCCGATTTCGATGGACGCATGTTCGTCGGCAAGGGCGGCGACGGCGTCGAACTTCGCACCATCGACAGCTTCGGGTTTTCGAACGTTTCGATCATGAAGATCGATGTCGAGGGATTCGAGCTCGAAGTCTTAAAGGGCGCTGTCGAAACGATCGCGACCTGGCATCCCGCGATCGTCATCGAGATCACAGGCTTCTACCAATACGATCGGATGCCACCCAACGGCAAGAAGCTTGTCGACGACGTCCTCGCGTTTTTCAAGCGCATGAACTACGAGTTCAAGTTCATTGAGTATGCGGGAGAGCCACACTTCCTTGCGTTACACGTGCCGCCGACGTCATGACCCAGGCAGCGCGTGAGTACGACGTGCGCCAGTTCAACTGCCGACATACCAGATCGGCGAAGTCCACGCGCGTTCCTGAATCGTCTTCGGAAGTTGGTCGGTGGTGCAGCCGTCGGGACGGTTGCCTTCCGGCAGCGAGAGACAAAGCCTCGCGGACCACCGACAACTCGGGTTTTCTACGATGCGCGCGTAATACACGGCGTCCTGGTCTGCGTCGAAATTCGGGTCCTGCCACACCCCACAAAGCGTTGACGCGCCAGCGCCGCGGGGTTCGCAAGTTTGCAAGTCGACGTCAGCAGCATTGTCGGGTGTGCCCGCAATGTCGTGGACCTCTTGATGAAATTTACCTTCGCCGTCGACCCAACCTTTGATGATCTGTGCACGCTGAAGAAGGCCACCCGGCTGGGTTTCGGTCCCCGGGTCCGCAAAGGCTGACACGGCGAATAACGGTGAGGCCCCCCCCTGCGGTCGTGTCGGTAGTTTGCTCCCCATCGCGACTCCATTCGCGTAACCGGCTTGGGCGAACTGCGCTTCGTCACACAACCCTTCAGGCAAGTCCCACCCTCCGAAGAAGCGCGGCCTGATACGGGGCCCGCTGGTCGCGAAGCTTTCTCGCCGCTTCAACGCGTCGAAGATCGAGTCGCGCGAGTTTTCTTCCGCCCACACTCCCGCCAACCCACCCGGGTTCCAGAACGCGGGGCCGCGCTTGCCTTCACCGATGGTGACTTGCTTCTCGGGGAGCATTCCAAACTTGTAAGGCGCGTCGTATTCCGTCACTGAACCCGGCGTAGACATGTGATTGTCCGTACTGCCGATGAACCCAAACTCGTAAGGGTTCACGTCGATTCGCGTCTTTTCGCGCATGCCCGACAACAGCGCGTAGCGAACGTAGTCGGTGCGGGAGATGCATCCCTTTCCGGCTTGCGCACCCCAAGCGCTTCCTTCTTCACAGTCTTCGGGGTCCTGCCGTCCCATGTCCCGGTTTTTCTCGAAGTTGCAAAGTTCGTCTTCAGCACCGAGGACGTCGTACATCCCGTTGCGGCATTCACTCTCACCCTTGATCTGCATCATCTCGACGATCGGCTCAAGCCGTGCGCGAAGACGCGCCTCTTCGCGTTGCTCTTCGAGGGGCAAGTCTGCGTATTCGATCCTGAACATCTGTCCGTTCGAAAGGTTTGGGTTATGGGGGATCGCGATGGCCTCGCAGCCCGAATCGTTGTCGTTGCACAAGTCCACGAGTTGATGTCGAAGGTCAATTTCGCGCGGGGTTTCGAGAGAAGAGATTGGAAGTTCCGGCGCGATCTCGTTGCGCAAAATGACGTTGCGATGAATTTTGGTCGAATACGGCGATTGGCTGTATTCCCAAGCGTGGAACGTCGGAAACGAACACGACGGCGAACGATCGTAGTGTGACTCCGCTGCAACCTGATTCGCACGCCAGACGTTCGCAAGTTCCGCACGGCACAATTCACCCTCGTCACCGCACACGTCGGTGCGTCGGCCTCCGAGGTCGATCAAGCCACCGAGACGGGCGCGGAAGCCCTCGAGCCGAAGAACCTTCGCCAGGGTTGACTGTTCCTCTCCGCGATAGATCTTGCAGCCATCGGTGGCGTAGGATGGTGAGCCCGGTGTCATGCACAGTGACACTTCGGCCATCCATTCGGCGTGATCGGTGACCGCCGCGAAGTCAAGAGGGCGATCAATCTGAGTGAGGCGCATCCCGACTGCAGCGTCACCACTGAACACTTCGATCTCGCTTCCCTTCGCATATCGGTACGCGTCTTCGGGAGTCGTGCGCGTGCCCAATGCATTCGCGTCCATCGAAACGCCAGTATGAATGTGAAGATCTCCGAACAGAGCCTGACGCTCGGGAACACGCTCACGACAAGCCGCTCGCGGCAGGATGCTGGCCTTCACCGCAGCTGCCGACGGCGGGTTCCAAGGCTTCGCCGTGGGTTCGACACCTTTGAAGGTGAGTACAAGCCAACCAACAGAGACAATCAGAACGATCACAAGAATCAATGCTGCACGTTTCATTTGACTTCGACCCCTCTTAATTGGCGGGCCCGAGTCTACCGAGTCTTGTCTACTGCGTTGCAGCCGATTTCTTGCAGGGTCTACCGAGGGACAACGGTCTACTTTTGAGCCAAGGCGCTCTTCTTTGGGGAGAGCCTTCCTTCAAGATTCGATGATGCTCAACACCTGTTTGTCCAAGGCGCTTACGGGGCTTCCCCCCGGCTGGCTCCACGGAAGCAGCCCCTTCGCGTTTAGGAATCGTCATAAACGCTCTTTTGATCGATCGGGCTCGACGCGCTCACAACCAGGCTGGAGACACGCTTGTCCGCAGGCCCCGGCGCTGGCGAGTGAGGTAGATGCCACGCCCTTGGCACTACGTGCGCCCGTTTTCTGGACGCACCGACGAACACATCATTCAGCACGAGATTCTGGCCGGCGCTCCCTAATTGGGCACGGGCCTAACTTTCTTGCATCCGTTCCCGCACGGTCGCCTGAATGAGCGTGCGACGCCTTCGTGCCGTCCCAAGGAGTTGCCAGGCCTCCTTGTATGCCGAAAGCAACGCACGGTCCCGAAGCAGCACGAATCCCAGTCTCAGAATCTCCCAGACGATCAGCCAAGGCAAATTCAGTAGGAGGCCCCGCCCCGTCTCATTCTTCACCAACTGCAGGTAGTGGTTCTTGAACGAATGCCGACGGATCGCTTCGGGGACGCGCATCCGGTCCACCTTCTGCCAGCCACGCGTATGAACAGCGACCGCGGAGGGCGCATAGAGAATCTCGAACCTGAGCTTCCGCGCCCGCCAACACAGGTCCGTATCTTCGTGATAGGCGAAGAAAGACTCATCGAAGAGTTCGCCTTCGATCGAGAGGACCTCGATGGCACTCGACCGCACCAACATCGCCGCACCGCTCGCGCCGTCCACACACTCAGCGCGGTCATATTGACCTCGATCCTCTTCTTCGCTGCCTCGATCTCTCGGACGGCGATGGCGCGGAAAGAAGGTCCCCGCGCTATCGATCGTCTTCCGACCTGAACGCAGAAGCTTGCCCGTCGCGATCGCGAAATTCGGTTCAACTGCTGTCGCCCCTACCAATCGCTGAGCAAAATCGACGTCGAGCACGACGTCAGGATTCAGAACAAGGACAAACTCGGGAGACGTCGATTCATTAAGGGCCTGTACGACTCCATTCGCCCCACCCGCGTATCCCCGGTTTTCGCCGCCCATGAATGAGACCTCGGGAAAACGAGAGGCGACCTCGGCAAGACCATCCGCGTCAACCCCCGTGTCCCAAACTGCAACACGCTCAGGTGCCCAGGTCTGCAATGCGATAGAACTGAGACACGCCTCAAGATCGGCGTAGCTCCCGTGATTCACGATGCCAGCGCTCCAAG
>JASDVE010000192.1:0-11142 GCA_041891195.1 Myxococcota bacterium
CGATACGCCCCAGCACGTCGGGCAACTACGAAAACGCAGACACGTTCACCGACAACCCCGTGTTGAACAACGCCGTGATCTTGCCCGAGTTGTTTCAGCAAGCTGGCTATCAGGTCGTTGGCGCGGGCAAGCTCTTTCACGGTCATCACCACAAGAGTGAGCTCAAGGGTCGCGGCTTCGATACGTACTTCCCGTCAAAAGAAAACGATCATTACAAAGAACCCAAAGATCGCGCACGGCCAAAGCCGATGGCGGACTGGGGGCAAGGAGCGAAAGGCTTTTGGGATTGGGGCCCGATGGCGTCGTACATCACGCTGGACGACATGTCGGATGGCCGCATGGTGAACTGGGTGCGCGACCAGTTTCAAAGTGGCCAAATCAAAGAGCCCTTCTTTGTCGCCGCGGGGATCATCCGGCCTCACCTTCCCTTTTATGCGCCGCAGTCGTACTTCGACATGTACCCCCTCGACGAAATCCAATTGCCGGCTCTCAAAGAAGATGACCTCGCCGACGTTCCACTCGCGGGTCGGAACATGGGTGTGGGCGAGGCGCGCCATGATGCGATCACGAGCCACGGGCAATGGGCGACGGCCATCCAAGCCTACCTTGCCGCGACGACGTTTGCGGACGATTGCGTTGGACGTCTACTCGAAGGTCTCGAAAACAGCGGCTATGCGGACAACACCATTGTCGTTCTGTGGTCGGATCACGGTTGGCAATTTGGTGAAAAGAAGCACTGGTCGAAGTTCACACTCTGGGAGCGCGCGACCCGAGTGAACCTCGTGTTCGCGGGCCCAGGTGTAGCGATCGGCGCAGACTCGAACGCGCCGGTGAACTTGCTCGACGTGTATCCGACGCTTGCCCAACTGACCGGGCTCATCGCACCCAAAGAGCAGATCGAAGGTCGCAGCCTTGCACCCTTACTCGAAGACCCAAACCACGACTGGCCGTGGCCCAGCATTACGACCTACGGGGCAGGCAACCACACTGCGCGGGACGAACGCTGGCGCTACATCCGCTACGAAGACGGTTCGGAAGAACTCTACGACCATGAGAGCGATCCGATGGAATGGACAAACCTCGCAAGTGCGGATCAGCATGTCGACGTCAAGCAACGACTCGCGAGCGCGCTACCCCGCGCAAATGCCCAACGAATTCAGGGTCGAGCCAAACCCGTTGTGCGCGCCCTCGAATAAGAAGAGCTGCATTCTCCGCTATTGCGCCCAACCCACCGTGATGGGCGATGACCATGCGCGCTGTTCGGTTTCCGACATGCATTCGTCGCTGGCCGGGGTGCTGCCCGGGCATGCGTTGGTCTCGAGACATTCACCCTTGTCGTTGTATACGCAGCGGAGTCCACCCGCATTGACTGCCATCGAGGGTGCTTCGATCGCGCGCGCGTAGTAGATCACGTCGCGTCCTGAGGTTTCGAATTCGGGGTCGGTGAAACTGACCGAACAACCTGCCGGGTCGGGGTCGCATTGGAACACACGCCACGCGTCTTCGATCAAAGGGTCGATGGGTTCGTCCTGTTCGATTTGTGGTCGGATGCGTACGACTTCGATCCGCGAGATTCCCCGCCGTTCGTCGTCGGGGTTGTAACAGTCACCGCGACAAAGTCGTTCGATGCCCTCTTCGCCAAGTGCCACCTGGGATTCTTCCGGGCAGCCGGGCTTCTGTACGAACGAACCTGTCGCGCGGACTTGGAAGATGGGTGCCTGGCTGAGTTCAGCAGTGCCCCCCATCGGCAGTCGTCCGCCGCGGATCCCGGGCGCATTCAAGAGGTCGAACCAAAGCAAGATACGCGGGCCGCTGGTGCCGTAGACCTCGCGCTGCTCCATGGCCTGCCAGATCTCGTCGCGGCCGCGACCAGGTGAATGAACTGCGATCAAGCCACCGGTGAGAAAGAAGGACGAGCCGCGTTCGCTTTCACGCAAATTGAAGAACGCGCCGCCAAACGTATTGGGATCAAATGCTTCGCTGTAGGGCCCGGGATCTTTGGGCGTGACAGGAAGCAGATCGCCAAGAGTTCGCTCGCCCGCCCCGGTGAGGAGCGCCTCGGTGTTGTAGGTGCGCCCGTATTCTTTGTAGCCAGTGCCGGGCCTTGACGTGTGGTTGTCGCTCGAGGCCATGAAGCCGAAGTGAAAACCCTTGGGCTCGCCGGGCTCGTCGAAGTTGCGAAGCGCCAAGATGTACTGGGCGGAGCTCTTGGGTCGGTAGTTGAACGAAGGCTGAAAGCAGTCGCGGCATTGGCCAGAGTCTTTCCATTCAACGGTCTTTACCCCGGGCACGGTGAGGTGGCCCATGAGGTCAGCGTCGACGTAGTTCTGCCGCGCTACTGCAGCCCGCTCTTTGCACTCACTCTTGCTTTCGCCCTCAGCCATGCACCGTGTCGCAATGATTTCTCCCGCGCGCCAACAAGAGGGCAGGAAGTCGTTGCGGGCTGAGGGACAACTCTTACTTCCGTCGGCGGCGATCACGACTTCACGAAAGTTTCGGTATTCCTCGCTGTTGCCATGGCCCGAATAGATTTCGATCAAGCGTTGTCGAAGCGGGTCGTGCAAGTTGTTCTCGAGCTGCTTGTCCCAGGCCGAACCTTGGGGTGTATAGAAACCCCACGTCGTTCCGTGCGGGATCACCATCGAGTCAAAGCCCCAGTCGTCGAGTTTGTCGAAGAGGCCTCTGGGCGTCATCGTCGACTCGCGACAATCAACGGGAAGGTCGCGCACGGGAACGCCGTCCGGGCAATGCACCGCGTTAGCCAGAGTGTCGAAGTAACGGATCAAGTCGAAGGTGTCGCGGTTGGGACGCATCAGTGCGAGCCCCCCCATGGCGAGCGGACCCGGAAGCGCGGTGTCGGCCTGTCGGTCAAAAGCGTCGAGGGGAGCGCGCGCCGCGATGGGGCGCACCGGGACGTCACTGTCTTCGAGGCCACGGAGAATGACGTTCTTGTGGCCGTAGTGGTTGTCGGGGTTGGTCCCCATCTGGGTCCATTCCCAACCCAGGTAAGCGGTGACGTCGGGGTTCGCGGGGTCGCCCGCAATTTCGTTGCATTGGCGAATTGCTTCGACGGTTTCATCCCAGGCGCGTTGGTCGAGGCCGATCGCGTGGTCGTTGATGGACCAAAAGTCGAGGGCCGAACAATGACGCGCGAAGTCGCAGGCGTCGGAAACGGGGTGAGCGCCTTCACCGCCGGAAGTCGGGAGTGCCATGATGAAGGCATCCAAGCTGAACGTACTATGGACGTGAAGGTCGCCGAAGAGAATCTGCTTGGGACGCGCGACCCCGATGTCGAGCGCGGCTTCTTTTTGCACATGCGCTCGCTCGGCAATGATTTCGGCCGACAGTGCAACGGCCGTGGGCGTGCCCGCCCCCCAATGAGACCCCAACCCGCCCCGGCCCAACCATTGGACGATCAAGAAGGCGACGAGGAGAAAGGCAATGAGGATGACGATGAGTTTCTTCATACGAGGCTCCGGGCGTTAGCGTTGTTTTGGCTGGGCGCGAGATTAACCAATCGCGCGACGCCAAGTCTTCCTTCTATAGATCCGTTCCACCGGCACTCGGCGGATTGCGCTCGATACGTGGTGTAACGCCCCATGGTTTGTCTACGATGGTGTTTCCCTGAGCGCAGACGCGACGGGTTTGACTACCCACACTGCAGCCACTGAGGCTTTGACCATGACGCCCGAAACCACGAGCGCACCCACCGGACGCCTCGACGTGCTCGACGCCCTGCGCGGTTTCATCATGATCTTTATGGCGCTCGACCACGCGAGCATGTTCATCGCGCTGCAGCACTATTCAGAGAGTTGGGGAATCCCACTTCCCGTCTACCCCAGCGCTCTTTCTCTTTTCACCCGAGTCATCAGCCACCTATGCGCGCCCGGGTTCTTCTTCTTGATGGGCCTTGGCATGCACTTTTTCTGGACCTCGCGCACGGCGCGGGGCTGGAGCCAAGCGCGCATCACCAAACATTACTTGAAGCGCGGCGCCGTCCTCATCGCGATGGACGTCTTCATGATTACACCGGCCTGGGTCATCGGGACGCACGAACAAATGACATCCGAAGATTCTCCGATTGGGCAACCGCCAGGGGCAGGTGGAAGTCCGATGATCTTGATCGGTGTACTCGCATGTCTAGGCGGCACGATGATGATCACGTCATTCTTGCTGCGACTTGGCGCGGGGCTGACCCTTGGCTTGGGCGTCGCACTGATGTTGCTGTGTCAGGTCGTTGTCCCCGACGCATCACTGGTGTTTGAACCGATGAACGCTGCCGAGCGCCTGTTCTTTGTCCCGGGGCATGACGGTATTCTCATGGTGATGTATCCCATCTTGCCGTGGGTTCCGGTCTGCTTGTTCGGCATGGCGTACGGCCACGCGGTGAAGGCGAACCCGGAGCGCGCTCTCAAAGCGCCATTGATTGCCGGTGTCATTGGCGCGGTGCTCTTCGTCGCGATTCGCAGCACGGAAGGCTTCGGGACCCATCACCCGATGCCAGGCGACGACTGGATGGCGCTCTTCACCGTGACCAAGTACCCGCCCAGCATCGCGTTCATCTTGTTGAGTCTAAGCGCAAATGCGCTTGTGCTCGCCGTCATCGTTCGCGCCCAATCAGGCCTTCAAGGCGCGGGGAAGGCATTGCTCGTCTTTGGACGCGCGCCGCTGTTCTTCTATGTCGCGCACCTCTATCTCTATTCCTTTGCGGGCTTCGCTTACCCGGGCGCAACGAGTCTCTACGCGATGTACCCCGTTTGGATCGTAGGGCTCGTGCTCCTTTACCCCGCGTGCGTTTGGTACACCGGGTTCAAGGGTCGCAAGTCTGAAGACTCGCTTTGGCGGTTGCTCTAGGAGAAGTTTTGTCATTGCTGTTGCGAGAGTGACGCGGTGATCCGCCTCTTATCCGCCCTAAAGCCGGACATTGGCTACCCCGCGCTCGCAACCCTATCCTTGCGCGGTTGTGCGCAGAATGAAGAGCGTTCGTCGTTTGCGAAGCAACGAGAGAGCAACGCGTTGGAGCCCTACCCGCTTCGACCATGCCCTCATCGGGAATCCTTTCTTCGCGCGATCGGAATCATTCAAGTAGCAGCGTTTGGGTCCGATACATCTAGAGTACGGCGGAGAACGCCTGCACCGGGAACCCGCGGCGAACCGATCGCCTTGCTGGATCCTCGATAAGAGCAAACCCGGCGAAAGCCGGGGACGCAAAGCCAGTGCCCTACTTGGAGAAGGTTTCCAAAGGGGTCGAACGGCTGCCGAAGGGAGCTACGCCGTGCGGATCGTATTCCATTTTTTTAGTTTGATTGCAGTCTTGATCTTGGTCCCGGCCTTCTACGAGGCGCCCGCCGTGCCAGGCGCCAACTCCAACGTCGCCGCCGCCGCCACGAGCTCGACACCCGACTACGCCGAAGTTCGCAGCTTTCTCGAAGCGCGTATGCACTTCACCGACGTCGCCTACAACGAATTGACCCGCACCATTCTTACTGAAGCTCGCCGCGCAGGTCTTGAGCCGAGCTTGATCGTGAGTCTGATTCACGTTGAAAGTAGCGGTAACCCGCGTGCGATTTCGAAGGTGGGCGCGATGGGGTTGATGCAACTTTTGCCGGGAACCGCGGAAGCAATGTCGGCCGAACTCGGCATCGCGTGGGAAGGTGCAGACAGTCTTTACGACCCAAACTTCAACGTCCGACTCGGCGTTTATTACTTGGGCAAGTTGGTGACCCGCTTCGAAAACTTGGACATCGCGTTGGCCGCCTACAACTGGGGCCCAACCCATATCGCGCGAGTGATCCGCAAGGGAAGCGCCTTACCGGTGCGCTACTCGGAAAGTGTCCGTCGCGCGCGCGTTGCGATGATTTAGCGGGTTTTTGTTCGGGCTGCGTCGCTTGCGAGTGTGGCCGATACGAGTTGTGTATTACAAAGTTGAACCTGAGAAGACGGATGAAGGGGCGGCATCGTCGCGCCCCGCGCACAAATAACGTTGAAGTCTCGCGAGATGAGATGACCGTTGCGTCGGATTGGTTTCCAGGGTTGCTCGACGCGAAACAATTTCAACACGAAAACTGTGTGGTGCTGAGCCACTGCGTTGGAATTCGTTGGACAGAACTCGACGCGCACAGCAGCGTCGAAGGTCTATTGCCCGGATCGGATCGCGCCGAAGCGCAGTGAATACGCATAGGACTTGATCGCGTACGTGACCGGGTACATTGCCCCCTCGACCCAGAATCAGGGGCTTACCTCTTCCCGGACACTGATTTAGCATCCCCATCGCTCAGCACTTGGAGTGAAAAGGAGGCTTGTTTATCTGATGAGCAGAGGACCCGTTGCGCGTATATTCGAAGGGCGTTGGTTTGCTCTGCTGATGCTCGCGGTGCCCCTTTGGGCTTGTGCGCCGCTTGAAAAACAAAGAACCGAGAGCTTCTCACTCGCCCCTCCGAGCCAAGGCCTGCTTGCGGAGATGAGCGAACGCGCCCGACGGTCCGCGCCCGCCGGCAAGTCCGGTCTCCTGGCCCTCGCGGAGAACGCCGCAGCACTTCGTTGGCGTCTCGCGATGATCGATTCCGCCCAGCGCAGCATCGACCTGCAGACCTACGTCTGGAAAGGCGGTGTGGTCGGAAAGCTCCTGGTCCTTCGGCTCTTGGCCGCTGCAGAGCGGGGCGTCCGCGTGCGCGTCCTGGTCGACGATTTCCTGGTCAGGGGCGGAGACGAGGTCTCGACGCTGCTCTCGAGTCATCCCTATATCGAGGTGCGCATCTTTAACCCCTGGACCGCGCGCGGGGCGTTCGGCATGAGAAATGCGTTCGAATGGCTCTGGCGTACAGAACTCAACCACCGAATGCATAACAAACTCATCTTGGTAGACGGCTTGGCCGCCATCGCGGGCGGACGCAATATCGCAGACGAGTACTTCGGACTGAATCCAGCCAGCAATTTTGCGGATCTCGACGTCCTGGCGGTCGGCCCGGTCATCGATGATCTCGAGGAAGCTTTTGACGACTACTGGAATGATGAATGGTCGATTCCTGCGTCGACATTTGACCGACGCGTCCGCACTGAAGAAGAGGTTGCCGAAGAAATCGCCGCGCTGCGCAGCGCGCTCACGAATTGGAGTGACGAGGAAATTGCGCGTCTGATCGACATCCCGCTAAAACCTGTGAGCTGGGAGGCAATTCTTGATCCGCTGCCGACCCAACTCAGCTACGCGAATACAATCGGTGTCACCGATGATCCCCGAGAACTTCGCGGCGGCATTGCGAATCAGGTGTATCTGTCGCTGGCCGATCTGATCTCTGAAGCCGAGACTGAACTACTTATGGTTTCTGCCTACTTCGTTCCCAGCGTCGATCAAATCAAAGAATTCCGTGCGCTTACCGACCGGGGAATTCGCGTGCGAGTGTTGACCAACTCGCTCGCGTCGAACAACCACAGCATCGTCAACAGCCAGTACAAACGTTGGCGCGAACCTCTCCTCGATGCGGGGGTCGAACTCTATGAAATGCGTCACGATCCAGCGGATGTTAAATTTATCAACACGCAGCCTGTCGTCGCCGAGTCTTCCACGCTTCACACAAAGGCCGTCGTGGTGGACGGTCGGCGACTCTATATTGGTGCGCTCAATCTCTCCCCACGAGGACTGCGAATCAACGCGGAAAATGGCATCGTGATCGAGGACCCTGCGTTTGGCGCCAAAATTATGGCTCTGTTCGAGCAGCAGCTTGAACCGCGAAACGCATGGCGGCTCGAACGCGACGAAGATGGCAATCTCCAATGGATATCAACCGGCGGAGCGCTGCGACGCCAGCCCGCCCGACTTTTTCGCCAGCGCCTCTCCGATTGGTTTTTTGGTTTATTTCCATTGGAAGGCCAGATTTAATCTTGCCCGCTGGGAAATCGCAGTCCCACCTCGATAATGACAGCTGACGTGCGTGGCTGGGCGCGCGTGAGGCTGCGATAGTTTCAGCATGGTTCTAGACTTGCTCACCCTCTCGGTTGCGACCTTTGCTGCCTTGCTGCCGATTGCGAACCCGTTCAGTACCGCTCCAGTGTTCGTTGCGGTCACCAGGCGTATGTCCCCGGAACGTCGCAGTCAACAAGCGCGCATGGCCTGTATCTACACCTTTGTCGTCCTGACCATCGCACTGCTTGCGGGTGCGCTCGTTCTCAACTTCTTCGGCATCTCGATCCACGCGCTGCGAATCGCGGGCGGGCTGATCGTCGCACGTATTGGCTTGGGCATGTTGAGCGCACGCCCGGAAGAGGAGATCGACGAAAAGGCTCGCGCCGAGGCAATGGGGATGGAGGACGTGGCGTTCACGCCGATCGCCATGCCCATGCTGAGTGGCCCCGGCTCCATCGCAGTCACCATCGGCATGGCGACCGAGGCGGAGCGGCCGATCGAGAACTTGGCGATTATTGCAGGCATCGCATTGGTGGCATTTTCGAGTTGGTTGGTACTGCGCTCGTCCGTGAGGATTGTGGCGTACCTGGGTGTGACCGGAGTGACGGTGCTGACGCGCGTCATGGGTCTGCTGCTCGTCGGGGTCGGGGTTCAGTTTCTCCTGGCTGGGATCATCGAACCTCTTACGAGTGACCAGATGATCGAAACGATCGTAGACGCGGTCGAGCGTGCCTCCGCGCGGTGAGCGCGCGTCGACCGCCACTTCAGTGAACTCCGAAGCGCCGAAGAGATGAACGCTCATGCGCAGAGCGGTCGTGGCGTAAACCTCCTTGCGCTGCATGACATCAAAGGTCGCCTCGGCGGTCGCCAGAGATGTGAAGGTTGTCGGTCCCGCCAATCATGCCGAACTTATCGGGATTGGTTCTCAGCTTGTTCTCGATCGCCGTGCCAAGCTTCAGCGCTTCGCGTGCGTACTCGCCCGCCAACTTCACGGTCTATGATTTGCGACAGGATTTCATGGGACGCTACGCACCGGACTACTGAGTTTCGTCATTGGATCAACATCCCAACGAACGCGGACACGCCCGAATCTATGCGCGACTGAATCGCGATCACTCGGCCGTTGCTGGGACCTGGGACTGGGTTATGCGAATTTTGTAAATCATGTCGCGTATCGCGTCGTTTTGAGAACCGGTTGCGAGCAACAATTCCAACGCATCCCGAAAGCGACCGTGAAAATAGAGAATCCTTGCGGCATCCAACTGAACATCGAGATCGCCCTGCCGGCTCTCGGCCCAGCGCCGATAGAGCTCGCTCACGCCTTCATTCCAGATCACCGGCGTCGAACTGATTTTCAAGACGTTGCGATAAACCTCTACCCCCTCGTCAAGCCTCCCCGCCTTCCCGTAGGCCACCGCCAATGCCACGCCAGCGCGACGCAGTCTGGGCAAATGCCGCAACAGTGCCTTCAATTCGACGATCGCCTGCTCGGCTCGATCGTGTAGCAAGTAGGACTCTCCCAGGAACAGTTGAGCATCAGCGACGCTGTAATAGCGCTGGAGCAACTCACGATGCTCGGGCTTACCTCCGAGCACCACCAACTCCGCGAGCACGAAGGGATCGCCGGGCGTTCGGGCAAGCGCGCGATGCAAGATCTCGACCGCTTTCTCGCTACGTCCCTGCAAGCCCGCAATTCGGCCTAAGTAGAAGAGTGGATCTGAAGCCTGCCGATGACCGCGGTAAGCGAACCGGCCAGTTTCGGCTAGATCCTCGAGGCGCAGCTTCGCGTCCTCAAGAGCCCCCGCCTCGACTTCGAGTGTCGCCAGATCAAATTCGTCGAAGAAATCTCGCTTCTGCTTCTTTCGCAGCACGCGAACTGCGGCCATTTGCAAACTTTCATCGTCCTGCCCGACATTTCCAGGTGTATTTTCGTTCGCGGCCCAGCTTGCTGCGGCCAACATCTCGGCAACCAACTCGGACTGCGACGCCAGCTCCGTTGACGACATACGCGCTTCAATTTCTTGTGCGATCTCGCCCGCCCTCGACGCTCCGGCGTCCATATGGACCTTATCCCGCACCATGTCACCGCTGTTTAGCAACACAAAAAAGAGCGGAACGATTAGAACCAACCACGGGACCGCCTTGCCTCGAAGTTGAACTAGCGATCGGGCAGCGGCGGTGGCAAAGAAGATCAATGGTGGCACGGTCACGATCTGTTGCCGCGCTGAAACGTAGAAAATCAGCATTACCCCGACTTGCGCGAGGAGGTAGCTATAGAGAAACAGATTCGCTCGCCATCGCCGAAGCTCCCACACCATACCCAGCAGCGCCAAGGTGGAAAGCGCCGCGAAGAATCCGTCGAGCTTGGGAAGCGTCGAGGCATAGCTCTCGGCATTCCCAATGTCGTGCCAGCGATAGTCTCGAAAGATCCTCGACGCCTTGTCCGCAATGCCCTTGACGTAGCGAACGGGTTCTGCGCGAATGAACGCGAATGCCTTGCCTGCCCAGATCGCGTTGACGTCCCCGATGCTGGGGTTTTGCTTGAGTTCTATTCCGGCGATACGGCGATAGCGAACGTGCGCTTCGTCGGGGACAGGAACATTGCGATTGATCTCGACCATGCTTGCAACGATGGGCGGATATTCGGCACTGATTCCTCGAGAAAGAGGATGATTCCCCTCGAAGAACACGGTGCCCGGGTTCATTACGGGGCTCGACCAATCCCCGGTAACCCTCTGCGCCCGCAGTCCGAGCAAAACGCCACACAACATCACCGGCAGGAGAAAAGCAGCCGTTCTCGTCAGGAGTTTTCGTCCCCGAGTGCCGCGCAAGGCATAGGAAATGGGCCCGAGCAGAATAAATAGCGGCAGGAAGGTAGGTCGGGTCGCGATGGCGCAAGCGGCAAAGGTTCCGGCCAACAATGCGCTCCGGACTGACTGCCGGTCGGCTGCAGCGATACAACCGAGTAGAAAGAAAACGAGCACAATCTCTGGCTCAAAAATTTTCACGTACACCAACACGTGGGGTTCGAAAGCGAAAACCAACACCCCAGCCAGTGCCCAGGCGCGCGACAGCCGTGGAGCCAAAATGAGATAGAGCAGACCCGCGCTGGCCGAAGCGGCGACCTGCTGCGCCCAACCGACTGCGTCCAAAGCCAGAACCGGGCCGGGGAACCATCGCTCGGCGAACACACAGAGTTGAAAATAGAGCGGGCTCAGATCTGTCAGGCGAACGAGGGGCAA
>JASDVE010000192.1:11152-14639 GCA_041891195.1 Myxococcota bacterium
TCCGTCGAATTCGACCAGCGCTTCGATCCCACAGAACAGCAGGAATACCCCGAGACTCGAGGCGAATGCAATCCACGGGTCCGTGGCCCACCATCGCGTGTCAGTGTCGGACATCCCAATTCGAGACTAGGACAATCGTCGCCGCATTTCAGCTAGTGGACGTTTCGGCTCAGTTGCCCTCAGGCGCGAATACTTGGATCAGTGCATTCCAGCCTCGAGGCAACGTACGCGTTCCCCGTTGCGCTCGTGTTGTACGCGCGCGCGGGGACGACCGATCCGCGAAGCGATATCCCTTCGGTGGCTCATGTTGTGGGGGATCGATCAGGCTCTTCATCGGATGGACTGAGGACTTCGCGTTGCATTCGTTGTGGTTCTTGCCGCGGATTCGGCTGGACACGGGCAGGTGTGAGTTCGAGGTGCGCAGTTCGACGAGGCAGGAGCGCTGCGCCGAGGAGTGCATCTTCGCCGGTAGATGGGGGGCCGAACAGAAAACGCCCGCCAGCCACCGATGAGGTGAGCGGGTGGGCGGTTTGGCAGTTTTTCTTGGAACTGCAGATCAGCGGCTAGTCTTGCTTGATCGCGACTCTCGAGAGTCTCTAGTAGATCGGCTCCCGAAATTTTGTCTGTTGAGCTGTGAACGCGCTGGTCGGCACGCTGGCGAA
Organism: Myxococcota bacterium; assembly: GCA_041891195.1. Taxonomy (GTDB): domain Bacteria; phylum Myxococcota_A; class UBA9160; order UBA9160; family UBA4427; genus DUBZ01. The sequence goes on from JASDVE010000192.1 coordinate 11,815, forward strand.
TCGTGACTCATTTTCGGGGTGGGGTTGGATCGCCACGTCCCCTAGGAACTGCATGTAAGAACTGTTTACAATCGCAACCGGTCCCGGATGATCCTGTACGGGAAGCGCGAAATTGATCACGCCGCCGATAAAGAGGGCCCCTGTGATCGTCATCGCGACTCTCTTGTATTTCCGTGTCATCTCGACCTCCTGTTTTGACACAACTGCATCGCGCCCCTCATCCAGGCGCATTTGGCTTTGATAGGAAGTGGCCATGGGAACTGAAAAGTGGCGAAAAAGTTCGCAAGAATCGCAGATTTTCGCGCTGGGCGGGCTGCGAGGTGTTTTAGCTGCAAATTCTTTCGCGAGGGAAGTCTTCTTCCCTCGCGAATCCAAATTTGCTTACGAAATCGCCTTGCTTCACGATTATGCCAGCGCAAACCAGCTTGGAAGTGATGACTACTGCCCCGCACTCAAGGTCCACGCTATGAAATACAATATGAGAAAATTGACCCGCTGTTGGGATCGTGGTGGAAAGCTTCTTCGGCAGGTGGAACATCGAGCGAGTTTACCGACGACCGTGGGTCGATCGTGCGCGGGCGGCATGCCATCAGCGCATACATCGACGTGTTCCATCATCGACCCCGAAGGCACTCGACGCGCGGTGGCATCAGGTCGGCGAAGTTCGACCAAAAGGAGCAGGTACAAGCCGCGCAATCGGCTTGTCTACTTTTGCGGAGCCAGGTCAGACAGTCGAACTCAGCGTATTCCCGCCACGAAGATCTGCACGTAACTCCGCAGCCGCGCGTAGAAGGTCGCCGAGTCCACTGCACCGCGGATGAGTCCGTACGCGCTTAAGTTGATCAACTCGGCCGCGGCGGCCGGCGTGGGATGTGAACCGCCGAGCTGGATTTCGCCCCGCCTGCTCGCCGCCCGAAGCGCCGAAGTCAACATGGCGAGAAACCGGGCGGAAGCGTCGGTCACAATGTCGCCACAGAGCCGGTTCGCCTCGTCGCAGATTTCGTTGCCATGGGGGGATTCGTCTCCGAAGGTCATCACCCCGCCGAGCTTGGCGGCGAGCGCTCCGTCGAGTCGATCTTCGATCGAGACCAGGTCGGGATCGCTGTGTAGAATCCGCTCGCTCTCCGCTAACGCGTTCTCGTGTAACGCCGCGGAGAGGCCTCGGAAAACCTCGTCCTTGTTTGCGAAATGCGTGTAAAGCGACGGTCGCGAAACTCCGGTTTCCTTGGCGATGTCTTCCATCGATGTACGCCTGTAGCCGTAGCGTCGAAACAATGTGGTTGCCGACGCCAAAATGGCCTCGCGTTTGGAATCGCTCGCAGATGACATATATTACATCTTGACACTTTTACATATATACGTCAACTTTGACACATGTCTTTCGACCGAAGTCCCGGGAGAACTCGGGTCGGCGTCGGCATCGAAAAGTCACTTCATGCCCTCGCCTACCGAGCGGCTGCCCTCCTAGGCGCAATGCCGAGACGGGCATCCCGTATCGACTAGACGTGAATAAACGGAGAGAACGATGAAGAAACTGGCAAAGATCCTTGGTACCACCGTTGGCGTGCTCGCCGGCTTCGTCGTCTTACTCCTCGTCGCAAGTCGTTTCTCCGATGGGCCGCTCGTCGAGATGCTACCGGGCGGCCCCTTCACGAGTGGCGAGGTCGTGATGGAAGGCCCGAGCGACTGGAACTTCCTGGCCGAGCGTGAATTCGTGGATTTTGAATCGGCTGGCCGGTCGCGAAAGTCATACATCTTTGCGCTCGACGGCGACGCATTCGTTGGCGCCAGCCTGGGTTTCCCGCCTTTCAAGACATGGCACGAAAAGGCGCTTGTGAACCCCGAGGCCGTACTCCGAATTGACGGCAAGCGATATCCTCGTCGGTTGCACAAGATCGAGGACCCTGCGCTGCGAGCCCGACTGAAGGAACAGGGGAAAAAGAAGTACGGCGGCAGCCCCGACGAGAGCTCAGACACTTGGTTTTTCCGCTTGGATCCACCGAGCTGACCTTCGGCGAGGTCCAGTCGCGTAGCCTACGCAAGCTCGAAGCAGATTCCGAGCATGCGTTAGGCTGGAGACGCACACAAGTTGCATCGAAGACAGGCAGAAGAAGATCCAACTTGTTTTATGGACCCTTTTTCTGTGTTGCCAGGGTTGGAGTCCATGGCCTAGCGAGACGTTGTGACTGGGGCAGTCTTGGGCGTTCTAAGCCTTCAGCCGCTGTGAGACTTGGTTGATGTTGCCGATTTTTTCGCCGACGCGACCCGGGTTGCTAGCCTCGACGTTGCGAGCGTTGAGAGGGGAGGAAAATGTCTAAGCGGAACGAAACTCCCGCCCTAAAATACCAAGCGCAAGACAGCATCTTGACTCTGCAGCAAGGGCTCGACGAATACTTCGCTGCGAATCCCGGGTTGCTCGATTCGACCAAGACATCGAGCGAAGCGCTTGGCCAATATATGAACAACCACGATGTGAGCCATGTTGTATTCGGCACCGGGACAAGTCTTCGCGGTGAGATGCTGCAAGACACTTGGACCTTCCTCGCCATTGACGTGTCGGTTAAACAGTACGTGAGCGACTTCGTAAAGGAAGATGAAGGCAAAGAGATCATGAAGAGCACGATCCAGTGGGAAATCATCCCGGTGATGATCGCCTTCGTGTTTCAACTCCCGCGGCTCGCTTGGCGATCGCGAAAGATGTCGAAGAAGTGGCCATGGAAAAAATGGCATCCCTATCTCGATGTGCCGCTTGCAGAGATTCGCCGAGAGTTCGGTATCAAAGTCATCTAGACTTATGCTAAGCCTAATTCATGTAACTGAGCCAT
>JASDVE010000192.1:14649-18206 GCA_041891195.1 Myxococcota bacterium
CTAGACGGTGCTTTGGTCATGACTGAGCGTTGGGTCACGAAGTCAATGTTTGGGATTCGGCCTTGAAGATTTCATCTCACCCAATGGGTACGCGACCAAAAGGAGAAAAGATCGCCAGCCAAGTCGTTCCCATCTGAAACGATGAAGTGGTTCATGTTCGCGGAAGCATCCGCGCGGTCGACGATGCACCAAACGACTATGTCGACAAGAGGGTTCGGGGCATTGTGGGGATCGTGATCGAAGTCGATTCGATCTTGGACAAAACCAAGCTCAGTCAAAACCTGCCTCAGCAATACCATGCCTTCGTAATCAAAGCATTGCACTGAGCGAGAGAACCGCACGCGCAGAGAATGGCGACTGCGATCGAACACGCCCGCGAGGATTTCAACTAATAGGTACGAAGGAACAAGGTTTAATGGGCGACTTCGTAAAACAAACAGAATTCGAAGCGCTTGGAGACAACCAATTTCGCGCAACGCTTAAGAAAGACTGGGTGAAGGGGCTCGGACAGTGGGAACGTGTCGGCGGTCGCAAGGCGAGCGGCGAGTGAAGCTTCTAAAAGGCGGGCTCATCGCGGCCGAAGGCGAACCGTGGAGCCAAGATCGACAGCGCCTCGCGTCGGCTCACTGTCAGCTGCTCTGTACAAGGGGCCCCGAGCAGTTTAAGTAGTCAGCCACGCTCGGCCAGCTTCGCCTCGCAAGAGCGTTTACCCGCGCGACCGTCGCCAGTACATCAATCTGGTTAACATTGCGCCGACCCCGAGCTGCAGCAGCGCGCTGGGTTCCGGTACCGGCATTGCCGTGATGGCATTGATGTCGGTCGCATAAAAGGAAAGGTCGGCGATTAATGTCGCGTTGCCTTCGAGTGCAGAGGTGTTCGCAATTTGGCCGGTAAATGGTGCGATCGCCCAGATGATTCCAGACAGTTCCCAGGTTGGGCCTTCTTTTGCGAAGACGGCTCCACCGGAGTCACCCGTAGTGCCCTGGCTTTCGTGGGGCGTGGCGCTGGCTTCGTCAAAAAACGTGTAGTGGCTTATGGTGTCGCTCGGGCTGAAGGCCCATTGACCTTCAATCTTGTTGGTTCCCCAGCGTAGGGCTGACGTCGTATCCCAGTAGTATCCGGGGTGCGCCGGTGATGGGTTGGCGGGAGGCGATATCCAGACTCCCGGGCCATCCGAATCGGTCACGGCCCCGCGGTTGCGCCCCCGGCCTGCCATGATGACATCGAGGGTGGGCAGACTCGTGTTCGTACGGACGGGAAGGTCGGCGACGGCCGGCAGCGGGGTGATGCCAAACACGACGAGGTCCGCCAGCGTACCGGCACCGTCATCGAGTTGAACCGCGGTGCCTGGGACGAACGAGTAGGTGTTGCCATTAAGCAGAATGTCTCCTGCACCCACATGGTTCGCGGTAATGACCCAGCCGTTGCGCAAATAGACGACGCCCAGCCCGCTTTTAATGCCGATGTTACTCCAACCGGGATCGTCGGCGGGTGCGGCGGTATTTCCCGTCCCATCGCCCGAATGAATGATGACCGCGGAAGCCGATGTGGCAGCGAGGGTGACGATTGCGCCAATCGCCGCGCACAATAATAACCGCCGGTATTGGGTATTACGGAACCTCACACGTTCTCCAGCAGCTTCGTTCCGCTGTGCCATTATATGGACATTCTAACTCAGCGCAGTGCGGATCATGCGACTTAAAAGCGAGAAAGCAGGCTAATCCACACCACTTACGCGCAACAACTCTCCCAATATGTCGCCGAAGCGAATGAAATGTTGTGCGAAAAAATTCTGCTTGTCTTCGACTTCGCCTTAAAAAACGCGGTTGGTAGGGGCTAAAGCCCCGTCACTTGAGTGGTCAAAGTCCCGATAGTGACCAAAACCCCAAGCGCTGTAACGAAGCTAAGGCTGGTATTAAGCTCTCGGTCGAGCAAGCGGCGAAAGACGGTGACCATCACAACGAATGCCGCAATGATCCAGGTGTTGAGTGCAAAGCGAGAGGCGAACGACAACTCCCCGGCACTTTCAAACTGACCCCCGAAGGTAATTGCGAGCACGATTCCAAACCAAATTGCGATGCGCTTCGCAACAACGAGCCCGCCGCTTTCGCCCTTGGCGTTGGGTCCGAACAACCCGGGCGGCGGCTTTGGCTTATAGGCGAGAATTTGTTCGGCGATTTCGTGTGCCTTGGCTGCTTCTGCGGGATCCGTTTCGGGACTAAAGGGTCCGAGTTCTCGTCGCCGCAACTCTTCGACCGCATACTTTTTGAACTCGTGAACCTTGCCCGATACGAGGTCGATCATGCCGATGTAACCCGTCGGCAGTATCGGGGCTTCTTCGAAAACTTGTAGCTGTTGGAATGGGCGAGAAGGCTCTCGGTGATGGTCTGCGTGGCGTGACAATCCAGTAAGCCCGTAATAGGTGTACCAAGAATGTGTGTCCCATGAATCGATCGCCCGTATGCGCCGGGTCGTGCGTCGAAGACCCCAATGTTCGAAGTAGTTGACTGCCTCAAGCAGACGCGAAGCCATGAGAGCCTGGAGTACGAAGGCCAAAAACGAAACCGAGCCGAAGCCGATTCCGATCGCGACTGCGATCCCCCAGCCCAGGGCGAGACCATGAATGACGCGGTTGCCGAGCATGCGTCGATCGAAGAGAGACATCTCGGGATCGCCCAAGCGCTTGGTCTCGAGTCGCCATGCGCTCTTGAACTGCCCCGGCACCGTGCGACGGTAAAACGCTTCGTAGTCTTCCCCGAAGCGCGCGGTCGCGGGGTCGTCTTCAGTAGCGACCTTGACGTGATGACCGCGCAGGTGCTCGGTATAGAAATGTTCCTGCAACACGGTTGCAAGAACGAGGCGACCGAAGTTGCGTTCCCAGGGCTTGGTGCGATGAATCAGTTCGTGCGCCGTAATGATCGAAAAGCCTGAGCTTCCGCCAACGACGAAGACGATCATTGCGGTATCGACTGAAAAGAAGCCCTGAAGACTAAACATTTGCGCGAGCAAATAGATGCTCACGACTTGAATGGCCGCGAGGGCATACAAGATCAGATCAAAGGGCCACGCTGGGGTCGAAGTGAGTGGTTGGCGCTGCTCGATCGTCGCATTCGAATCTAAACTAAGGGCCAAGATCGGTGGCAGCATAAACAGCGGAGCGATGTACCACGGATGGGGTCCGGTCCACAAGAATGCAACGGTGGACAGGGGGATCAGAAAGGAAGCAAGGTGACGGATCCAGACCCAGGAAAGGGCAGGCAAACTCAACGCGGGATGATTGGAGTTTGGGGTAGGAGTGGAGTCGACCGACACGGGATACCTCGAAGGAGAATTGCGGGCGCAGCTTTAGAAAAACAGCAAAACAAATGATGGCCAAGTTTTTGATTCGGCACAAACCTGCAATGGCCTGAGGCTGTCGCTCGTTTGCGGAGAACCCACGACGCAATCAAGAACTGCACACTTGGGAGCCACCGCTCGGTTGCGCTCTCCGGGTAACGGTCGGCTACAGGTCGGCGAGCTTCACGACGCGGCCGCCCCGCGCGGGCGCGCGTTTCCCG
>JASDVE010000192.1:18216-22205 GCA_041891195.1 Myxococcota bacterium
GAACCCAGCGGACACACATCGTTCCGTGGTGGTGCCCTGCCGTGTCCATCCAGTTTTCGGTGCCGGGGTCTTCATTCGCCACAACGAGTTGCACAGATCCATCAGCTCGAAGCGCCGCCCCGCCGCTGTTGATGTGTACTTGGCGGAAGTCGTAGTCGAGGGACTCAGCCCAAATGTTCGCGAGCTGAAAGTTCCAGTAGTGACAATTGGGCGGAGTCATCTCGATCACCAACGCTTCGTCGGGTTCGAGCTTCCAACGTCCGAGCCAAATGCGAACGTTCGGATCACCGCCGACGAAGCGATGTTCCTCCTCGGTCGGGAGATGAAACGTGTTAACGGATGCCTTGCTTTCGAAATCGCGCACCCAGTCGGCGAACCATTGCGCACACCCGATGGCGTACATCGCCGAGCCCATCAGCGAGCCAGCTACATGCGTGGGGTCGAGAGGGGGCGGTGCTCCGGTGTGATCGATGCATTCGACTTCGATGTCGACCGGCGCTTCACGATCTTTGTGCAGGAAGGTCTGTCGCAACAAGATCTGTTTGGTATCGCCAACCATGCGGAGCCAGTTGCCTGGCTCTTCGATCTGGCTTGCGATGATCTCGAAATTCCCGTCCGCATCCGTTTCGATTTCTGCGTCGTTGAGATGACCGGCGCCACCCGTGATCTTGTCCTTTGCGGCAAAGTTCTGATTCGTCGCGGCGAAGCTCATGTAGTGAATGCTCCGCCGATTGCCGCGGATGCGGTAGCGATAGCGCGGGTTGACCCCGGTGCTGACGTAGTAGTTGTCCGGATTGTCGAGTCCCATTTTTACGAGTTCCGGCATGGGACGAAACTTCGGATATTCAGGCCCGGTTCTCTCCGAGAACGAAAACAGGCCTGCGCGCAGAAGTCTGCCGAGATACCGCATCCCCTCGGCGCGGTCGAAGGTCGAAAGTTCGAGGTCGTCGCGCAAGATGACATCGCCGCCCTTCTTGAGCAGGTCACAGAAGTCGTTCCACGCTTCGGCGTTGTCGATCTTGGCTACCGGGTCATTCGACATCTTGGCTCCCTTCTTCTTTCTGTTTAGATCAATGTTCCAAAACAAGTTGGGCGGAGGGCGCCCTACCCCATTTCAATTTCGAAGCGCTCTACATAAGGCTCGAAGCGCTTGACGACATCGTCTGTCGTGAGCCCCCAGTCGTCGAGATTGTACTCATGCTTGCCGTGTCGCCCCTTAGGGTTGGCCTCGATGTGCGTCTTGAGTGAAGCGGCCGCGTCGTCGCCAATGGGCAAACCGAAGTGTTCGTAGATGCGTCCGACGGTGCCGAGCGAATCTCCCACAAAGTCGTCGTGGTTGACGTCGATGAAGCGTGCCGGGTCACTCTGGTCGCGCACCGCGAGGCCGCGCTCTAGGGAAGTCGCGTAGAAGTCCATGACGATTGGGCCCAGTACTTCCTTTGGCATGTCGACCTGATCTTCCATCAACAAATGGGTCATGGAGCAGATGGAAGCCGTGCACGCCAACGGGTTGCGGTGACTCCACACGACCGACACGTCGGGGAAGGTGTCAATCAGTTTGTCGATAGCCCACATGTGGGCGGGCGCTTTGAGGAGCCAGCGTTTACCAGGACGCTGCCAGTCGAGCATCTGCAAAAGTATCTTGTAGTAGCGATACATTTCACCGAGATCCTGGTCGCGGTACCAACTCGCGTACGGTTCGAGCATGACTTCGGTGCCGTGGTGGACGCCGTTCAAGCTGAACGCATGCAAGAGCACGCATTCTTCGGGGGTATCCGCGCTCGCGAAATGCATTTTCGTAAACTCCGGATTCGTTTCTCGGCTCTGTTCGTAGTAGGCCTCGATGGCGGCGTGGCGCGGATCTTTGGCGCCGGGTTCGAGTCCTTCAAGGGGGTCGGGAAACTGGGTCTCCCAGAGCAGCAAGGGACGCGCGTCTGGGTCGGCGCCGAGGAGGTTGAATAGTGCCGATGTTCCCGACCGCGGCAGTCCCGTCAGCACCATGGGGCTCGTCACCGGACGCTGTTTGATTTCGGGATGTACGCGCAGCGCTTCTTCGACCCGCAGCCGCGTTGCGAGCAAGCCAATGACGCGACGATACGCTTTTTTGCGTCCCTTTAGCGTCCGGTGGTTCGCGTCATAGGTACGAACCAGGGCTTCGAGAGGTTCACGAAAGCTGTCGGATCCAAAGTTGGAGAGCCCGGCACTCGCGCGCGCTTCCTCGAGCATGTCGTTTGCGTCAAAGGCGATGGCACGTGCGGTTTCGTCCATTGGGGGCTCTCCATAAAACATTCAAATGCGAAGTTTGCTGCGAACGGGACATCGAGATTAGATCGTGTGTGGGCACCCCCGCAATCGAAGGAATCGAACGCGAGCCTGTTACATTGGAACTTTGCGCACGGCATGGCTCCTCAGCTTCTCTGGCTTCATACTCAAGAGCCAGCGCAGCCACTAGGAGGTTCGCAGCAGTCAGAGAAATCGCGGAACGAAAAGTTCATGCATGGCAACCGTACTTTCGCGACCGAGTGAGTACGCCGGCGTTTCGGTGTATCCATTCAATTCAACTGCAAGTACAACTGGAGGTTAGATGAGAGCGATTCGAATCGTAGTAGCAGTCACGATCTTGGCGATGGCGCCGGCAGGGATAGCATTGGCGGACAATGACATCGGCTGTGGCGTCGGCACCATGATCATGGAAGGACAAGTAGGGCCTCCCGCAAAGGTCTTGGGATCTCTCACCAATGGCGTGACGTTTCAGTCCATCTCGATCACGTTCGGCCTGCTGAACTGCAGCGGTCAGGGCAAGGTGACCGCGGACGCGAGTGACATTCGCGTGCAGCACTTTGCCAGCCAGAATCTCGACCGCTTGTCGGTCGAAATGGCAAAGGGCGAGGGTGAACACCTCAACGTCCTCGCCAGCTTGCTCGACGTCGCGCCTGCACAGCGTGCTGAGTTTGCGCAGCTCACGCAGGAAAACTTCGAACAGCTCTTCCCGCACGACCAGGTTACGGTCGGCGAAATGTTGAGCTCGCTCGACGGATTGATGACCCAAAACCTCTAAGTCTTCGGCATCACATGTTTGTGGGGCGGCCCGCGGCGATTCGTCGCAACAGGGTCGCCCCGATTCATTTCTGCAGACCCTCACTTCAACAAAGCGGGACTCCCGTGTTCGCGTATCGCCGACTGTTCGCATTCGCATGTGTGACCCTCGCCCTAGCGTTTGCTGCGCCGGCCTCGTCCGACACGCTTGCGAGCTTGCAGGCGCGCGCGCTCGAAGCACAACTGGACCGCGACCCGGTCTGGCAGCGACTGCTCAGCTATGACCCCAACGACGTTCGCTGGTTCAAGCGAAGCAGTGCAACGAGCTCAAACTTCTTTCTGTCACCGCGCGGCGACCGCGACCCCAAGGCCGAACTCGTCGCTACGCTCGCGAGCTTTTTCGACCCGGATGCTGTGGTCAAAGACGTCGAGCATCCCCAGTGTGCATTCATTGCACGGCGCGAGTACCTGATCGATCGGCTCGGTATCACACAAGGCGAAATGCCACGCCGAACGTGTGAGCACTACGAAGCCTGGCGGAGGGGTCTTGCTGCGACGGGCGCCACGCTGATCTATCCCGAAGGGTTCATGAACAACCCGGCGTCGATGTTTGGGCATACCCTGCTCCGCATCGATGTCGAGGTAGAGGCAAGCGGTGAAGAGCTCTTGGGCTACGCGGTCGACTTCACCGGGGACGCGGGCGAAGACGGCGGCCTTGTATTTATCGCCAAGGGAATCTTGGGCTTATACCCGGGCCGCTTCGGCCTTCATCCCTACTACCAACAACTGCGTAAGTACGCCGAGTGGGAAAACCGTGACATCTGGGAATACCGGCTCGACCTGGGCGAAGCTGAACTCGACTTTCTCTTGATGCACCTATGGGAACTCCGCGGGATCGATCACCCCTACTACTTCTTTACTGAAAACTGTTCCTACCATTTGTTTCGACTCCT
>JASDVE010000193.1:0-22015 GCA_041891195.1 Myxococcota bacterium
CGGATCCAATGCCGCTGGCTGCGTTGCGAAAGCTAGCTGTAGCCAGCTAGAGCGGCGCTTTCGCGCCTTGCCATCGACATTGTCTCCACATCGGGTCACGCACATCTTCCACCGCGCAGACTCCTAGTGGAACTTTGTAACCCAGTCCTTTAGTGGCATGGTGAAGCCCGCCGCATTGCGGTGGCCGCCGCCGCCGAGCTCGGCTGCGATCACCGAAACGTTGACGTCTCCGATCGAATAGAGCGTCGCATGAACGGTCGCGCCCGAAACCCGGTACACACACCCCCAAGCGCGATCAAAGGTTCGGCGCTTCGCGAGTTCGTGTCCGATTTGGCTGCGGTTCACGGTCGCGTTTACCGCCTCCACTCGATCATTTCCGATGAAAAGCGATTCGGGGTGCGCGATCGCGCGCTGGACTTCCATGCGGTTCGCACGCACGATCGGCTCACCCTCGCGCATGAGTTCTTCGGTGCTGCGTTGCGCCAATGCGTCCCAAGTTTCGAAGTCGCGGGGGTACGACGCGATGGCTGCGTTGATCTCTTCCGAGCCGACGAGCTTCCAGTTCCAAAGGTCTTGATCTTCGACGTATTCGAGAAGGGCCGGTGCGGCTTCGTCGGGATGAAAGTATTGCCAAGCGAGAACCGCACCCGAATGGTCGAGGTTGTAGTGGATCTCGTGTCCATCTTCTTCGATCCGGTTCACGGTAGGCAGGTCGGAGTCGTAGCGGAGCTGCGCCGACACATGATGGTCGAGCACGACGATGTGGCTCGCAACTTCGGCCAACTCGACGAGGGCTTCATTGCTCGGGGAAATGTCGACGAACGCGACCAGTGCGTCTTCGAGTTCTTCGAGGGGGAGCGGGTCGTTGTGAGACCGTGCGATGTAGCGACCCTCGGAACCCCAGGAACGTCGCACTGACCAAACTGCACCAAAGCCGTCCGGACAGCCGCCGTGATAGAAGCAAACCCTTTTCATCGCCGAAACATACCCAATTGGTGCATCGCCGGCTGCTTACAGGGACGCCTTCGGACAAGTTATGCTGCGATTCACGGGGGAGTCCGCAAGTACGGTGACGCGTATCGCGGCTTTCATGAATCGGGCGGGCAGTGCCGGTGCAAGTGCCAGCGATGTTGGGGTCTGGTAGTTTTGGCCTTTGCCGAAAGGTCGCCCCCAAATGACACAGGTCAGCGCGCTCGATATCCGCGAATTGACGGTGTCGCTCGACGTACTCGCATGCTTCGATGCGTTTCGTATGAGCGCGTATCCCTGGCTGCTCGACAGTGGTGCCGCGCCCGGAGTTCCGACGCCGTCCGTGTCGCGGTACTCCATGATGGGAGCCGATCCTTATCTTGTCGTTCGCGCGCGCGGGGAGACGTGTGAATTGGAATCGCGCCGCGGCGTCCCCTCGGCAACCGAAGTGGGTTGCTCGACGGTCAATGGTGATCCACTCGAAATCGCGTGTTCCTTTCTCCCCAGTTTTCTTCCCGAGCTTACGAATGATCTCGACCCTGTCGCGAGTGGGCTTCCGTTGTTGGGTGGAGCGGTCGGCTATCTAGGGTACGAACTTGGGGCCGTGTGTGAGCCAGTGGCACTTGGCGCCAGGGACGACTTCGATCTCCCCGACCTTGTTCTTCTATTCATAGATCGTCTCCTCGTCATCGATCACATCGAAGAGCGCGCCTATGCGATCGGTCTGGGTTTCACAGATGAAGACGCTGTGGATACTCCACGCGAGCGCGCGCAATTGGCATCTCGCGGGATCGAACAGCAGGTGCGGTGCGCTTCGACTCACGCAACTTCGACTCAAACCACTTCGGTGCGCAGCGTCGGATCCCGCGATTGGCTGCGGCAGAGACAACCGCTCGACGTTTGTTTGCCGAGCGATGCTGTGGCGGGGTTCTCTGCTGAAGCTTACGGGGAAGCAGTGGACTTGATTCGCGATGAGATCGCCGCCGGCAACGTTTATCAGGCGAACTTGACCCAACGTATTGATCTGCCCAGCCGAAGCGTCCCGGGAGAATCGGATGCCGACGTTGGCTTTCGAACGTACTGCGCCTTGCGTTCTATCAACCCGGCGCCCTTTGCGGCGTTTATCGCGCTTCCCGAAGTTACGATCGTGAGTAGCTCGCCCGAGCGTTTCTTGAGCGTTGATCGCAACGCTGTTATCGAAAGCCGGCCCATCAAGGGCACGCGCCGACGCGGGAGTTCGCAAGAAGAGGACGCGCTGCTCGCAAAGGAACTCGACCGCTCGGTGAAGGACCGGGCCGAAAACTTGATGATCGTCGACCTCGTGCGCAACGACCTCGGACGAATATGCGAAACCGGCTCGGTCGAGGTTTCGGAACTAATGGCGATCGAAACGTACGCGTCCGTATTTCAGATGGTGTCGACGGTGCGCGGCAAGCTGCGTCCCGATTGCGGCGTCGACGACTTGTTGCGCGCAACCTTCCCACCCGGCTCGATGACGGGCGCGCCCAAAATCGCGGCGATGCAGTTGATTGACCGCATCGAGCCTGTTCGTCGCGGCATCTATTCAGGCGCGATTGGCTACTTCGACGCGGCAGGCGGGCTCGACCTGTCGGTGGTGATTCGGACTCTGCTTGTGCGCGACGGCACCCTGCATATTCATAGCGGCGGTGCGGTAGTGAGCGATTCAGTTCCAGCCGACGAATATCGCGAAGCCATCGACAAAATACGCGCATTGCTATGGGTGGTCGGCGTCAAAGAATGATCCAGAAAAAGTCTTCGCCCCGTTCCCGCGCAATTTACATCGATATCGACGACGTCCTTTCGCACACCATCACTGCGCTGGATGACCTGCTGCATCAACATCATGACCGTCGCGTTCCGTATGAATCGATCAAGCATTTTGATCTTGGCATTTCGTTCGACCTGGAGGCCGACGAGCTTCGCAGCTTCTTGGACCTCGCTCACGAGCCTCAAATCATCGAGGCCATTTCGCCTGTCGAAGGCGCGGTGGCTGGGCTCGAACATTGGTCGAAGGCGGGTTATGAGGTGAGGCTCCTCACCGGGCGTCCACCTACGACCGAAGCCGCAACGCGCCATTGGCTCGAGACCCACGGCGTGCCCCATGTAAGCCTTGCATTCGTAGACAAGTACGGACGCGCGGGCGGCTGGGCCGAAGACCCCCCGACACTCGCGCTAAGCGACATCGCGAAGATGGAGTTCTGTCTCGCGGTGGAAGATTCTCTCGAGGTGGCGGCCTTTATCGCTGAGAACCTCGAGATCGACGTTGCCCTGGTCGATCACCCTTGGAACCGCGCGACGGAGCACCTGTCTTCGCACGTGCGCGATCGTCTCATCCGCTGCCACAGCTGGCCGGAAATCATCGAGCGCTTTCCGCAACCTTAATGGCGCTGTTCCGCCACGCGGATCAAGGTGTGAAGGGCGCGATGGAGCGGGGCTTCGATGCCGTGCTTTTCCGCGAGGGTGCAGATGGCTCCGCACAGCTGGTCGATCTCCGTGGGTCGACCGGCGTGCAGGTCTTGGAGCATCGACGACTGATGCTCGGCTGTTGGCGGCAAGAATTGTTCGTAGAAGGTGTCGAGATATTCGCTGGGCGAGTCCCAGTGGGACGAGTAGCCAGCGACATGCATGACGCGGAACGTTTCTTCGGCGATGGCTTTCATGATGGCCCGGGTTTCTTCACGCTCGCCGAGCGCGCCATAGGGAACGCCCACTAACGCGCCCAAGGGATTCAAGAGACCGTTATAGAGGACCTTCGCCCAGAGATCTTTTTCAATGGCTTCGGAAAGGGCGCACGGCACACCGCCGGCTTGGATCGCGTCGGACAAGCCGCGCAGTTCTTCGGTCTTCGCTCCGTAAAGGCTGCCGATATGGATCGCATCTGCATGAGCGGTGATGCGGACATGGGTCTCGCCCACGCGTTCGAAGCCAGTGATCACGCGTGCGTTAAAGACGCGGTCGCTGGGCATAAAACGACTGAAGGTTTCTGCGTTTCCCCAACCGTTCTGACACAGAACAACGGCTGGCGAGTGGTCGAGTTTTTCCCAAACGGCGCCGAGGGTTTGGGCAAGGTGCTCCGAATCGGTGGTTTTTACGCAGACAAGCCATACGTCGGCTCGCTCGGTTGCGAGCGAACCCATAGACGTCGAGACATCGAAGCTGCCCGGCGGCGCGTGTAGATCACCAAACAGTCCACTGCGCGAGATGCCTTCTTCAAGAAGTGCTCGACGTTGCCCCTCCCGGTTCGCGATGATGCGCAGCCCGACGCCCTGGGTCGCCAGGCCGCATCCTAGACCGAGCCCTACGGCTCCCGCTCCGATCACCACCACGTTCAACTTGCGATCCACCTTTGGCTGAGCCTCAATCGTCCCGCGTCCGCACAAAGTGCGAATGTCGCGCAAGTCTCGCGTGAAAACTCGCCCCGCGGTCAGTTTCGCGTCATCTCGGTTGTTTGCTCTCGAAAAGCGATCGAGCCCCACGGGGGAAACTGATACTTTCACATGGGTGGCTAGGCGATTTTGGCTAGAATCGGGCGCGCAAAAAGACCTCCCAGCGGCGACTCTGGTGACGCACGATCAACCAAGCCCACTTGAAAGCCACGCTTGAGCCAGTCGAAACCCGACCCGGCCAAGATTCCGAGAGTCACAAAAAAATCATCCAGCCCCGATCTTGACCGGCCCTCGTTACAGCGTGCTGCACCAGTTTGGAGCGCCGCCAACGAGGCCCGTAGGGCGAGAGAGTTCCGGTCGAGTCTCGGAACAGCGACACCGCCCCGCAAGCGATTCAAAAGCAACCTGACCCGAGATATTCGACACAACTGATTTCGAATTAACTTTGAACGACGAATGGGACCCATGACACAAGCGAGCCATATCCTCGAAAATCCTTTCGATACTCCGAAGGACACCGCCGCATCGAGTGCGGGCAAAGTGGGCGGCGCTTACGACGATGCCCTCGATCTCGGCACCGATCTGAAGCAGCGGCCTGTTGCCGGCGGCGGACCGGATCGCATCCGCGTCCAGCACATGAAGCAGCGCATGACGGTGTTCGAACGCATCAAAGTGCTGACGGACAAAGAGCCGAACTTCATGTGGGAAAACTGGGGCCCGAATCTAGACGGCGCCTCAATCGTAACCGGCATCTTGGACATTGGCGGACGCGACGTCGCGGTCTACGGACACGACTTTACGCTGCGCGCCGGTTCGATGGACGCCACCAACGGCGCCAAACTCGCACGCTTGATCTACATGGCCGGCGAACGCGGAATTCCGCTCATCGGCATGAACGACTCCGCGGGCGCGTTCGTACCGGCAGGCGTCGGCGGCCTCGATGGCTACAGCGAAGCCTTCACTGCCTTGCGCCGGATCAGCGGCATGGTGCCTAGCATCAGCTTGATGTTTGGCTTCAACGCCGGCGGCGGTTCGTACTTGCCGCGTCAGGGCTCGTTTATGATTCAGTCCGAAGAAACGTTTATCGGCATTACGGGCCCGGGTGTCGTGAAGAGTGTTCTTGGCGAGGACGTCACTGCCGATGATCTCGGCGGCCCCGGCGTGCACGGGATGAACGGCGTGTGCGATCTCATTACGCCGGACGAACTCGGTTCGCTCCGCACTGCGATTCGATTGCTCGGTTACTTGCCCGACAACAACCACACCGCCGCGCCGTTTTGGGAAACGTCGGATCCAATGGACCGCTTTATCCCAGAAGAAGACTTGCTCTTTCGCAAGACATTCAACTCCCCGGCCGGCATGAACGCACCGATGGATATTTCGTTGTTGATCCAATTGATTAGCGATCACGGTGAATACTTCGAACTGCAACCCCAACGGTCGCGCAACATGATCACGGCCTTTGCGCGCCTTGGTGGCCATGTGGTGGGTTACGTCGCAAACAACTCCGCGGTGGGTTCTGGGCAGATCGACATCGGCGCGGCCCGCAAAGCGGTGCGCTTCATTCGCTTCTGCAACCTCTACAACATCCCGATGATCTTCCTCGAAGACACGACAGGCTTTAAGCCAGGTGTCGAGCAGGAATCGGGCGGCATCTTGTTGGAAGGGCGGCGCTTACTCGACTCGATCATTGACCTCAGGACACCGAGCCTGACGATGATCATTCGCAACGCCTTCGGTGGCGCCTACGCGAGTTACAACTCGCACTTCGTCGGCGCCGACATGGTCTTTACGTTCCCGATGGCGCGCATTGCGGTCATGGGCACCGCGGGCAAAGACTTCGTCTACAAGGACGAAATGCGCGCCGCTGCTTCGACGTATCAAAAGGCTGTCGCAGGGGGGCAGTCTGAAGCCGAAGCGGCGAAGGTTCGTGACGCAGTTCTCGCTGAGCTTTCGAAGCGTTATGAAGATGAACTAATGAACCCGAAAGAAGCCCTCGCATTGGGCTCTGTTTCGAAGGTCGTAATGCCGGGCAATAGTCGCAAGGTGCTCGCCAAGAACCTCGACTTCCTGATGCGTACCTATACACCCAGCGCCATGAGTGGCGTTCAGAGGGAGTTCGAGTAGTGCTGGACGACAAGAGGCAATCCGGAAAGTTCCGCGACGCAACAAACGAGTGGCTCCAGTCGTTCGCCGTCGACGACGTCAAATGCCTTGTCGTCTGTCGTGGACCCGTGCGCAAAGAGGCGCTCGACATTTTTGAGAGCATGGGCATCGAGGCCGCAGGCATTTTGCTTTCGGAGAAGGATTCGATCGTTTACCCACGTAGTCTTGCACCTGAGCTTCGTAGCATCGAAGACGTGCACACCGTGCACCGCATCCGGGACTACATGGGCTCGGGGCAAGAAGAGAAGGTCGAGCGGATCGAAGAAATTATTCAGATTGCAATTTCGAACGGCTACACCCATGTCTTTGCGGGATACGGATTCATGGCCGAAGACGCGGACTTCATTGAAACCGTCGAAAATGCGGGGCTCTCATTCATTGGCCCCTCGTCGAGCGTGTGCCGCATTGCCGGCGCCAAAGACGAAGCGAAAAAGCTGGCGCGCGGTCTTGGCAATGCCGTGATTCCGGGTGTCGACGACATTTCGGCGCGGGCGTTGCTGAAGAAAGCCGCAGACCGAAAGGCCCTTGAAGCTTTGGCCAAGGCCAACAGCCTCGAATACAAGTACAACGACGCAGTCGCGTTGGCGGAGAACGCGGAGCAGCTCTTGCTCGCGGGTTACCGCGCCACAACCGAGCTCGTCACCATCGAAGAGCTGCAGGAAGCTGCAGGTGTGGTCGCCGGAGAAATGTGGGACGACTACCCGTCACATCGCATTCGCTTCAAGCACATCGCCGGCGGTGGCGGTAAGGGACAGCGTGTTGTCGAGAAGCCGGAGGACGTCGCCAGCGCGGTGATGGACGTCTTGGCCGAAGTCAAAATGACGGCGCCGGGTTCCAACCGCAACTTCCTCGTCGAGCTCAACATCGAAACATCGCGCCACAACGAGATTCAGTTGATCGGCAACGGCGACTGGAGCTTGTCTCTTGGCGGACGCGACTGTTCGGTGCAGATGCACGAACAGAAGCTTCTCGAAGTTTCGCTTACGAAGGAACTACTTGAAGACGCGCTTGTCGGCCTCCAGGGTGTGGCCGCTGAGACAGTGAAGGGTGACATCGAAACGCTTGCACGCATGGAAGCGGAGTCCGAGCGCTTCGGCGTCGCGACCGGGCTCAACAGTGTGTCGACGTTCGAGTGCATCGTGGACGGCACAAATCACTTTTTCATGGAAATGAACACGCGCATCCAAGTCGAGCACGGTGTGACTGAACTCGCCTATGCGCTCAAGTTCACAAACCCAGACAATTCGACTCAGTGTTTTTACGTGGAAGAGTTGATCGAGGCCATGGTGCTGTTGGCCGTGCATGGAAATCGATTGCCGAAGCCGGAACGCGTGCCGCGTTTTCGCTCGGGGATTGAAGTTCGCATCAACGCAACCAACGACGCGCTGCAGCCCCACGCGGGCGGCATCATCAAGGGCTGGTCGAGCCCGATCGAAGGCGAGATTCGTTTTGATCAAGGTATCGGGACGCGCAACCCGGATACTGGCGCGTTCGTTTTTTACAACTTGGCGGGGGCCTACGACTCGAATATCGCGTTGGTGCTTTCGAGCGGTGAGAACCGCGATGACAACTTGAAGTCGATGGCTGAGATCTTGCGCCGCACGGAACTGCGCGGTGAAGACCTCAAAACCAACATGGACCTCCACTACGGCCTTTGCAATTGGTTCGTAGGCAAGGCTCCGATGGGCAAGCCCGACACAGGCTTCATGCTTTCGTACTTGGCGGCGGTCGGCTCGTTGCAAAAGATTGTGAGCGATGTTGACTTGAACTTTGCCGCGACCGAAATATTGAAGGACCTCGACGACCCGTCAGCGCAGAAGGCGTTCCGCACAAAACAGACGCTTCTTCTTCGCCCGCTCGAAAAACTTCTCGAAAGTCCGCATGTCCTCGCAGGCTTTATCGGTCGCTACGACGGCGTCCTGTGGGAGAACACCCAAGAGGGACTTGAGTTCCGAGAAAACCCGATCCGCTTCCTTCGCGAGATCTATCACTATCTCAATATTGAAAACGCGCGTGACAAGGCGCCTTGTGATGTGATCTGGGATCACGACGAAGTCATCATGGAGCGAGCGATCACGTTCTACGATCGCGTACGCGAGCTCGCCGGTACGACAGATTGGAAAAAGGTTCAAGCGGTTCTCGAAGGCGATATGCACGACAAGGTTGCTTCGGGTGATGCAGAACTCTGGGCCGCATGCCAAGCCGCCCATCGCGGGTTTCAGGTTGGACTCGAGATTTTGCTGGTCATCCCGTCGATCGGAATTGAGTCGGGATTCAGTGGGATCGAAATTGGTGAAGACTTCACGGTTAAGTTTCCGGAGAAGTTTCTAGATACCGAAGCGGCCGGACGAATGGCCCGCGTGCTTGCGCCGGCGCCGAAGGCAAGTCCCGACGAAATCGTGGCGCCCACCGGCGGTTCGTTCTACGCGCGCGAAGCCCCGCACCTCGACTTGCTTGTCGAGGAGGGCGAGCACTTTGAAGCCGGACAGCCGTTGTTCATTATCGAAGTCATGAAGATGTTCAACAAGGTGTTGGCGCCGTGTTCCGGCACCGTGACCGAAAATCGAATGATAGACTCGGACGGCACGATCGTGGTCAAGGGACAGACGATCTTCAAGATCGAACCCGATGAGCGCATCGTTGAAGAGTCCGCGGCTGATATTGCAGCACGCAAAAAATCCACCACAAAGAAGCTGCTCGGCTGAGCAGTACAGGAGTCGTCATGGCCGGTCCCCTCAGCGGTGTCAAGGTTCTCGAAATTGCAGGTATCGGCCCCGGGCCGTTTGGCGCGATGATGCTCTCGGATATGGGCGCGGAAGTCGTGCGTATCGATCGCGCCGACCGCGTGCCCGAAGCATTCCCCGACCAACCTCATGGGGACTTGCTTAACCGAGGACGACGCAACATTGGTGTCAACCTCAAGAGCAGCGAAGGCGTCGAAACCGTCCTTCGCCTGGTTGAGCAAGCCGATGTTCTTATCGAAGGTTTTCGCCCCGGTGTAATGGAACGTCTCGGCCTTGGTCCGGACGAGTGTCTCGCACGCAACCCACGCTTGATCTACGGGCGCATGACGGGCTTCGGCCAAGAAGGGCCGCTGGCAAACGTGGCTGGGCATGACATCAATTACATTGCTGTTGCAGGTGCACTCGAAGCCATCGGACGTAAAGGCGAAGCGCCTTCACCCCCGCTGAACTTGGTGGGTGACTTCGGCGGCGGCGGCATGCTGCTCGCGTACGGTGTCGTGTGCGGCTTGGTGGAGCGAGGCTTCTCGGGCAAAGGCCAAGTGATAGACGCCGCGATGGTGGATGGCGCGGCTCTCCTGATGACCATGTTTCATGCTTTCAGGGGGATGGGCGCGTGGAATGACGAACGTGGCACCAACCTGCTCGACACCGGCGCTCACTTCTACGACGTCTACGAAACGAAGGATGGCAAGTACGTTTCGATCGGATCAATTGAGCCTCAATTTTATGCGCTGCTGCTTCAGCACTCGGGGCTCGGAGAAGGGCGCGAACTTCCACATCAAATGGATCGTGAGCAGTGGCCCGCTTTGAAAGAGGACGTCGCCGCGATATTTAAGGGGAAAACGCGTGACGAATGGTGCGACATCATGGAGGGGACTGACGTTTGTTTTGCGCCGGTGCTTTCTCTTGCTGAAGCGCCCGAGCACCCTCATAACCAGGTTCGCAATACTTTTTCGGTTCGCGATGGGGTCACCCAACCAGCTCCGGCGCCAAGGTTCAGCCGAACCGCGCCCGAAATTCAGCGATCTCCCGCCTACTCGGGCCAGCACACGAGCGAGGTGCTCGGCGAATGGGGCTTCGGTGACGAGGAGATCGCCAAATTGAAGGACGCCAACGCGATCGCTTGAGCCGTGCGTCGAGCAGTCGGAACGATGCGGTGGGCTAGCGGAGCAATCGCTCGATGGCCCTTGCGACGCCGTCCTGCGCGTTGCTCTCGGTCTCGTAGTCCGCCACGCGTTTGACTTCGTCGACCGCATTGCCCATCGCGATCCCCATGCCGGCGTTGGCGATCATTTCGATGTCGTTGGTGTCGTCACCAATTGCGGCGATTTCGGAGGGTGCAATGCCGAGGTCTTCGCAAAGTTTTGCGAGCGCAGTCCACTTGCTCACCCCGGCGCGAGTCACTTCAAGGATGTGGCCCCGATAGTTCGTGTTCATGATGTAGTTGGTCTGAACGCGATTTCCGAACTGGCCCTCGATCCGACCTTTTAGCGTCAGGAGCGAGTCGGAGTCGGCCATCGAGCTGATCATGACCACGGAGCCGGTGGGGAGCGCCGCCACCGACTCGACTTCGTGAACAACATTTGGATTGCTCTCTAGATACTCAGCTTGAAATTCGTGGCAGCGATCACTTGGTTCCGCGTACAGGTCGATGCCATCGAAGTAGCGATCGACGTAGACGAGCGGGGGGCCGAGGTCTCCCATGATTTCCATTACTGGGGCAAAGAACTCATCGGGTAGAAAGTGCTGTTCAGTGGTTTCGCCCGTTCGGGCGTCCTTTACCACGACACCGTTGTGGACCACAACGGGCCCATCGAGATCGAGTTCTTCGAGGATCGGACGCGCGGTGCGATAGCGACGACCTGTGCACACGACAACGAGCAGGCCTCGGTCCTGCGCCATTGCGACCGCTTCCTTGACGGCTGGTCTGACCACTCCGTCGGGGTCCGCGAGGGTTCCATCTGCATCGAGGGCGAGTAGGCGGATGCGGCCCCTCGCGGATGAATCAGCGCTCATGGTCGCGAAGCTCTTGTCACCCATGGTCGCGAAGCTCCTTTCACAACGAGTCCGTTCGTAGGTGCAAGCGAACCGGGCTTGCTCGAGTGAAACCATCGTTGCGAATCATGGTTAATCACTCGCAACCGGGGTGCTGTGCGACTAGAGTACAGCGAATTCAAAAAGAGGGGGGGATCCCATGTCCACCAATTCAATCGTCTCTATCGCAATCGTGTTATTTCTCGTCATGTTTGCGCCGCGTTTTGTGAAGATCGTGCCGCCCGGACATGTCTCGGTTTCTGATCTCTTCGGCGAAATCGATCCCGAGCCCGCTCAAGCCGGGCTGAATTACCCGGTGAACCCTCTGCGTAGCTGGCACGACTTCGATGTGCGAGAAAATACGCACAAGGAAGCAGCTCAGGTTCCGACGCGTGATCAGTTGCAGACCAAGGTCGACGTCAGCATTCAGTGGCGCATCAACCCCGCGATGGCGGCGCAAATTTTTGGAAAAGTCGGTACCCGCGAGCAAGCCGTGGCGGTTTACCTTGTGCCGAAGGTGCGCTCGCTCATTCGTGAAATCGGAACCAGTATCGCGAAGGCCGAGGATTTCTTTCAGGAAGAGACACGTAACCGACTCGAGACCACACTTAAGGAAGGGCTCGTTGCGTATCTGACGCCCCTTGGAATCGAAGTGAAAGCCGTGTTGATTCGCGACATCAACCTTCCTCCGGTTTTGACCAAGGCGATCGAACAGAAGAAGGAGCGCGAGCAGGCGGTCGAAAGGCAGAAGGCCGAGCTCGAACGTTTTCGAACTGAGCAGCAGCAGCAAGTCGCGGAAGCCGAGGCGAAGAGGCAGTCGGCTGAACAAGAAGCACTGCAGATTCGGGTGCTCGCGAAGGCACGCGCTGACGAGATTCGCTTGATCAACGACGCCATCGCGAAGAACCCGGCCTACATCCAGCTTCAGTCTCTCGAGGCGTTGAAGGCGATGTCAAAGGACCCGGCCGCGAAGCTCTACTTCATGGACTCGAATTCGGCGCAGCCGCTGCCGCTCATGCACTTGGGTGAACGAGCGAACTAGAGAGCGCGTCCGAGTATTGGGTGACACCGGAGCGCCGCCGCTGACTGCCTTGTCGCAGTTTAGTCGTGCGGCGCGTGCGGGAATTTACGTGTCCAGCGCCCGGTGGCGATCCATGCCGCAGTGACCGACGTGACCAGTGCGCTGCTCACGAGGCCTGAGATGAAGATGCCGGTGGGCCCGTAGTCGAGGTTGATTGCGAGGTAGGTGCCGAGTACGACGTTGAATAGCGAGTTGGCCACGGACGTCACCATCGCGAACATAACGTCGCCAGCGCCTTGGAGTGCGCGGAAAAAAACGAACTGAAACGCCAGTGCGACGAAAGTGAGCGACTGGTAGAAGAGCATTTCGTCGCCGAGTTTGACGACCGCAGCGTCGGTACTAAAGGCCTGCAAGAACGGTACGCGGTAAAAGAACAGCGCGATCGCCATCGTAATCATGAGCGACGCATGGACCGACAACCCGGACCACAGCGCCTTCCACGCTCTCGATACGTTGCGTGCCCCAAGATTCTGCGCGACCAACGTCGCAGTCGCGCCCGCGAGTGGAAACGCAAGCATCGGACCCACCATGCCCAGGCGCAGTCCGATCGAATAGGCGGCCTGGGCGGTGTCACCGAAGCTTCCCATCATGCGAATGAAATAGATTGTGACGACGAAGCCCGAGACCATCTGGATCGCAGGTGGCCACGATTGGGCAATAATCTTCTTCATGGCCGCGGGGTCAGGTGTGAGGTGTCGTATGCGCAAGTGAATACGGGTTGTGCCGCGCAGAATCGCAGAGGCGATGATGAGCGCCGACACGAACTGGGCAATGATGAAGCCCAACGCCGCGCCGCGAATGCCCATTTCTGGAAAGCCGAACTTCCCGAAGATCAATGCGTACTCGAGAAAGAGGCCCACGATCGCCTGTACGACCGAAACGATGAAGGGGGTCGTGGCATCTCCAGCGCCGGTGAGGATCGAGTTCGTCAGGAAGACGAAGATCATTCCGAAGTTCAATACCATGACGTAGCGGACGTAGGGCACGCCGATTTCGAGGACCTCGTCCGACACATGCATGGCGTTGAGCATCTCAGCTGGAAAAAGGAAGCCCAGAGCCGCCATGAAGAGCGAGAGCAGTGCACCAAGCAAGATGACCTGCCCGGCAACGTGGTCAGCACTCTCTTGGTCGCCGTTCCCGATTGCTCGGGCCACCATCCCTTGGGCGCCGAAGCTGGCCCCCATTACGAGCATGATGAAGACTTGGCGGATCGTCTGGTTGGTGATGATCACCGCGGTCATCGCGTCGGTGCCGAGACCGCTGATGAGCTTCAGGTCGCCGATCTGAAAGATGACGCCGCCAAACAAACTGGTAGCGAGCATGGGCACGGACAGCACAAGCAGCGAGCCATAGAGGCTGCCCTGCGTGTGGTCGCGACTGCGCATTCGTTCCAGCCACCCCCGTTGGGCTTGGCCGTTAGATTGAGCGATCTTCGGCCTCGGTGGGTTTCACGATACGCATGAGGCCTTCTTGCACTGCACTCGCGACCAGCTGGCCGTCGCGGCTATAGATGCTGCCGCGAGCGAAGCCGCGGGCCCCCCCGGTTACCGGGCTGTCTTGCACGTACAAAAGCCAGTCATCGATCCGAAGCGGCGCGTGAAACCAGATCGCGTGGTCGAGACTTGCTGTCATGAGCGATCCAAACGGACCGCGTTCTTTGTGTTGCCTGAGCATGGTATCGATCAAAGAAAAGTCGGTCGCGTAGGCGAGGATGCACTGGTGAAGAAACGGGTCGTCGCTTACCGGCCCGGGGGTTTTCAACCAGATCTTGTTGTTGCCGCCCGTTGCTTCGCCGCCCAGGTAGACGGGAACATCGATCTCGCGCATGTCGATTGGTCGAGCTCCCGGACGCCACACCTTCTTAATGCGGTCCGGCGTCTTTGCCCATAACGGAATAATGCGCTCCGCCCATTGCGGAACCGACTCTGGCGGCGGCGCGTCGGGCATGTCCATCTGGTGGCTGAGGCCCTCTTCAAATTTGTGAAACGAACAAGCCATGTTGAAGATCGCCTTGCCGCGCTGGGTGGCAACGACGCGGCGAGTTACGAAAGAGCGGCCATCTCGGATCCGGTCCACCGTGTAGATGACCGGGATGTCGGGGTCGCCCGCACGAAGGAAGTAGCCGTGAAGCGAGTGAGCGAGCAAGTCGCCGACCGTACGCCCTGCTGCCATCAAGCTCTGTGCGGCAACCTGACCCCCAAAGATTCGCCCGGTGCGGTTGGGTTCGTTGTGTCCGCGGTAGAGATCTTGGTCGAGCTCTTCGAGCTCAAGCCGGTCGATCAGAGCAGCCTGTGCGGCGAGAGACATCTCCGGCGTAATGATGGGCAGTTCGTAGGTCGTCTTTTCGGATTTTTTGGATGTCATGAATTGACCTTGGTATCGATGCCGAGCGGGATACCTTCGTCAAGGCTTTCGTCTTCGCGGGTGGGGTCGAGTGCCTCTAATGATGCACGTGCGACGAAGGGCTCTGACCTTACAGGACATGACTCCAGCACGCAGCCGCTGCAGTGGCGGGGACGGCAGGGGTCGAAGTGAATGATGACGTCCCAGTTCGAATCACCCGTCGCGAAGGCGGATTCGGTGTAGGTCTCGTCGAGCTCGTGAAGTTGTTCGGCGTCGTGGTAGCGGGGCACCGTAAGATGGAAATCGACATGATGCAGAGCGCCCGAACTCCACACCCGTAACGAGTGAAGGTCGATGCAACTCGGGAGTCGGCTCTCTTCTAGGCGCGTGATGATCATGTCGAGCAGTGCGTCGTCGGCTTCGTCCATCAAGCCGCGCACGGCTTCGCGGGAGAGATGCCAACCCATTCGCAGGATGTTCAACGCGACGATCGTGGCCGCGAGCGGGTCAAGCCACAAGTAGCCCGTCAAGTGAACACCCAGCAAGCCAATCATGACCCCAACGGTGCTCAATACGTCGGTCAAAAGGTGAAGGCCGTCGGCGCGCAAGGCCACCGAATTCACTTGCCTCCCGACCCAAACAAGGCGCCAGCCAATGATCCCGTTGATGACCGTGAAGGCGATGAGCAATTGTATCCCGAGGTCAATCGAATGGACCTTTGACCCAAGAATAAAGGCTTGCAGGGCGGCAACGAGGATCAGCGCTCCCGCGACGACGATCAGAGTTCCCTCGACGCCCGCTGCGAAAAACTCGATCTTGCCATGACCGTAGGGGTGATTTCGATCAGCGGGCGTGGCGGCGAGACGAATGCTGTAAACGAGGAACGCGGCCGTGACCACGTTCACGATCGATTCGAGCGCATCGGACAAGATCGCAGTTGAATCGGTGGCCATGTAGGCGACCGCCTTGCCCGCGAAGACGAACACGCCGCCATAGAGAGCCAGCCACGCCGCGCGCTTGCGAGCGTTCTCTTCGGTGCGATTGAGGCTCCTGCTGATCGTGGTCACTCAGGCTTTTCCAAACAATTGAGTGTATGGTGGGATTGCCCGAGTCGAGGGTGGGCATCGCGGAGAGCGAGGTTAGTTTGCCCGGGTTCGGAAATCGAGGTCGAACCCGGGCGCAGATCGAGAAGTTGGAAGTCAACTTTCGCGCACATGAACAGGCGATTTGAGTCGCTTTCGGCACGTGACAATTGGGGGCTCTGGGTCGGCGATCACTGCGGCTGATTCTCATGCTCGAAGATCGGCATTTCGATGGAAGATGGAGTCTTTCTTATACCTTGCGCAGGGAAAACCCCGGTGACGAAGCCCTGAATTCTTTTCACCGTTCTTTCGGTGTGTGTCGCAATTCTGATTGCCGCAACGACGGTCAACGCAGAGCCGCATCAAGCGGAGAGCGCCGAAAAGCCTGGTTTCTAGCGGGCCATATACGCGGCGCCTTCGGGCTTGATCAGTCCACGCTGCTCAAGCTCGCGTGTGACGCCAAGGCGCAGAACACCCTGCTTATTGATCGGCGCGCGAGATGGGTCGTTCGGTCGCCCGACGCGCTTCGCCCGGGTGATCTCTATGCCAGCGTCGGCGAGTTTGATAAAGCACTCGAGCAGTAAGACGTCGTGCGCGAAACTAGAAAAGCAGGCGCGACGTTGCTCGTCGTCGAAGCCCGGGCCAGTAAGCCGACTGCCCATCGCGCGGATCGATACGCGTTGGGACGACCTTGTTTTATTCCCTCACTGGCACCGTTCCGGATGAGTCGGGTGATGTGACGTATCAACAGAGATTATGCGTCGATCTCCGGACCTCGTACTAGTGCTCGCGTTTAATGATTTTGCACTAGATCTGCCAAATTTTAGGCTTTCCGCGCTTCAATCGGCAGCCGGGTTGGTCGGGTATCGCTAACCTATTGCCGCTCGGCGCCAACGCGCTCGAGTTCCCAGATTTCGGATGCCGCGCTCTTTCGGTCCCGTACGCAGGGATCATGGCAGCGCTTTGCGCATTGGACCGGCCTTCGACATCCCCTTCGCACCCAGCCTCTTCTCAACGATGGAGCGGCACATAGGGCAGGCGAGGGAATCAGAAGCGGCCAAGCAGATAAGCGATCACTCAACAAGCGAACGCAGAAAAGAAAGGGAACGGAATGTCCTCGAATATCAAATTTAACCAGTTCACAGGGACCGACGGCTACGTGGTCAGTGGGCCCTTGGTCGACGCCGTCAACTGGTCGATCGCCCTCGAGCGCCCTTTGTTGATCAAGGGTGAGCCCGGCACAGGGAAAACGTTGCTCGCGCGACACGTTGCGGAAGGGCTTGGCCTGCCGATGGAGTCGTGGCACATCAAGTCGACGTCCAAGACGTCTGACGGCCTCTATGTCTATGACACGGTTCAGCGCTTGAATGACGCGCGCTTTGGCGACGGTGATGTCAACGATATCCGCAAGTACATCAAGCTCGGCCCGGTCGGACGTGTGTTTTCCTCGGGCAAGCGCCAGGTGCTCTTGATCGACGAGATCGACAAGGCCGACCTCGAGTTCCCAAACGATATCCTGCTTGAACTCGACGAAATGCGATTCAATGTGATGGAAACGGGCGACGAGATTAAAGCCAGTGAGCGCCCCGTCATCATCATTACTTCGAACAACGAAAAAGAACTCCCGGACGCATTCTTGCGACGTTGCGTGTTCCATTTCATCGACTTCCCCGAGCGCGATCTCATGAAGAAGATCATCGACGTGCATCACCCCAACCTCGACCACCAGCTGCTCGACCAGGTGCTGGTGAAGTTCTACTGGCTGCGCGAGCAGAGTGAGCTGCGCAAGAAGCCGTCGACATCAGAACTCGTCGATTGGATCTCGGCGCTGCTGCGCGCGGGGATTACCGAAGCGCAAATTTCCGAATCGATCCCGTTCCTCGGTGCGTTGCTCAAGAACGAGCAGGACACCGAAGCTCTGGTCCGGTACAAGGAAGAGGGCGGGGCGTTTCCGAAGGACTGGAAAGAACTGGGACCGAAATACAATCAGTAATCAGTAGGGAGGCGTAGAGATGTTCCTCGATCTCTTCTATGGACTGCGCGAGGCCGGTGTTCCGGTGGGGCTCCAAGAATGGCGAATGTTGATGGAGGCCCTCGAGAAAGGGATTCACGGCTCAAGCCTCTTGCGCTTCTATAATCTTTCGCGCGCGTGCCTCATCAAGAGCGAAACGTACTTCGATCAGTTTGACCAAGTCTTCGCCAAGGTATTCAAGGGCGTTGAGGGCTCACTTTCGATCGAAGACGAAGTTCTCGACTGGTTGAACGATCCGAAGAACTTCGAAGAGCTGACTGATGAACAGCGCGAGATGCTCGAGCATCTCGACGCTGACGAGTTGATGCAGCGCTTTCTCGACACGCTCGCGGAGCAAGACGAGCGCCACGATGGCGGCGGCAAATGGGTTGGCACGGGGGGCCGTTCTCCATTCGGTCACGGTGGTGAACACCCCACCGGCATTCGTGTCGGCGGGCCTTCGAAAAATCGCTCCGCGATGAAGGTGGCCGAAGACCGCAAGTTTCAGGAATACCGCAGCGACCAAACACTCGACCTTCGCAACATGAAGTTGGCGCTCAAGCGCTTGCGACAGCTCACGCGAACCGGACCCATCAGCGAACTCGATCTCGACGAAACCATCGACGAAACTTGCAAGAACGCGGGCGAAATCGAACTCGTATTCCGGCCCGAGCGCAAGAACAACGTGCGCTTGCTCTTGCTGATGGACGTCGGCGGTACGATGGATCCGTACTACGAACCCATGAGCCGCTTGCTCACGGCACTTCACGAGGAGCGGGGACTTCGCGAGTTCAAGGCATACTACTTTCACAACTGCCCGTACGAGCTGCTTTGCAAGAATGCCACCCTCGCGCGTAAGGACTCCATCCCCACCGGCGACATGCTGCGCAAACTCGACGAACGTTGGAAGGTGGTGATCGTGGGCGACGCATCGATGCACCCGGCCGAACTGCTTTCGCCCCGCGGCAACATCAACCCGCGGCTCGAATCCAAGACGCCCGGCATCGAATGGTTGAAACGGATCGATGATCACTTTCAACGCGTGGTTTGGGTGAACCCCGACCCGGAGAAGATCTGGCGCAGTACACGCACGGCTCGCGTCGTGGCCGACATGTTCCCGATGTACCCGCTCAGTGTCGACGGCATTTCGGACGCAGTGGGTGCACTTATTGGTGCACGCCAGGCTGGATCTTCAACGGCTGCCTGAGCGGCGGTTCTAAAAGCGCCACCGGCAAACAAGGCGAAGCCAGGCCCTGGAAAATGCAAAGGCTTGCTAAGGGATGACGCCTTCCGAAACCAACGCGCGATACACCTCAAGGCACGCGAGGGTATCCGCAAGCGCATCATGGGCGCCTTCGACTTCCTTGCCTGTGTAGTGGCGATAGGCTTCGGCAAGGGTGGGCCATTTGTAGTTGCCGTATTTGCCCGGAAGCTTCAGCACGTCGGTCGTGGCCTCCTTGGTACATACGAGCGACTTGCCTTCCATTCGGTTCGGTTTGTTCCCGAGCCGATGAAGAGCGGTCAGCATGATAGACTGATCGAAGCTGATGTTGTGGGCGACGATGGTGTCAGCTTGCATGCAAAGTTGGTTGAAGAGTGAAACGGCGACAATCGGTGCAACGCCATACGTCTCGCAATTCTTTTCCGAGATCCCGTGCGTGGCTTCGGCTTCGGGCTCAATTTTTACACCGTCGGCGAGCTGCAGAATGAACGACGCGCGGGTCATCACGGTCCACGTGTCGCGTTCGACAAGCAGCATGGCGAGCTGCACGAGGTCGGGCTGACCCGAATGTTCGGGTGGCTGCTTCCATTTTACCATGCCCGTGGTTTCAGTATCGAAGATCAGTGCCTTCAACTATTGCTCTCCCGCCGAAGCGTTTTAGGGTGCTGGGGCTCGGGGATGGTCACGCGCAACCTTAGCAATAACCAGCGTGAGACAAAGCCCGCACGGTCGATCGAAAGGCCCGCACGATCATATAGCGCGAACCGAGGAGCCCGCTCGGATGGGACGCGATAGCGTTACGCGGCAGCCGGTTGCGCACCGGAAATGAAAGTACGCCGCGCGACCTTCACTAAATGGGTGATGAACGTGGAAGAAAAAGGGTCACAGAGCGAGGCGGACTTTCGCAAGACTGTGCAGAAATACATCGTGCTTCAGATCCCCGGCGCGTTCATGGTGGCAGTGCTCCTGGTCGTCTTCCACTATTCGGGCTACATCACCCCGAGCATGGGGCTGCTGCTCTTTGTCGGTTGGTTGGTCAAGGACGCGGTGATGTTTCGTGTCCTGCGCAAGGCGTACGAGCCGGGGCCGTCTCATGGCACCGACGCGCTCGTTGGCTTACGCGCAGTCGTGGTGGATGAACTCGCACCGAAGGGTTCGGTGCGAATCGGGTCCGAACACTGGTCCGCCATCGCCGCAGATTCCGCAACGTCTCTCGGCCGCGGAACCGAGGTTCGCGTTGTTTCGGTTGACGGCTACACCGTCACCGTCGCTGCTGAAGACTCGTCTGCTTAGCTGCTTTCTTTAAGCAACATCCCGATGAACATTTCGGTGAGTTTGCCGCCGAGAGATTCGTCATAGAGACGCGTCGCGTCCTGGTCGACGAGACCACTCAAAGACGCCGTCATGCCGTGTGCCATGGTGACAGCGGCAAGATTGGGGTCGGTCACGCGCAACTCATTAACGTGGCCCGAAAAGACATCCCGGAGCCATGCGACTGCATGGGGTTCGCCATCGTCGGTGACGTCGTCCTTGCTGTTGCGGAGTCCGATGTGGAGTTCGCGATGATGGTTCTGGTAGAAATCCGGATGGAATGAATGAAATTCGCGATGTCGTCGCACCGTTCCCTCGACGAGCAATCGGATGACGTCACGCACAGGGAGGTCTTTTACCCAGCCCGCCCATTGGTGCGAATCTTTAAGCGATTGGTCGGCCTGCTCGCGAAATACCTCTTCCAGAATCTCTTCTTTGTTTGCGAAGTATTGGTAGAGGGAGCCGATGCTGACCCCGGCGCGCGCCGCGATGTTGTTCGTGGTGAGGGCCTTGGGCCCTTTCTTCTGCAAGATGTCCCGGGCCGCGATGCGGATGCATTCCACGAGGACCTTCGACCGTTCTTGACGAGGCACGCGCCGCATGCT
This sequence comes from Myxococcota bacterium, assembly GCA_041891195.1. Lineage (GTDB taxonomy): Bacteria > Myxococcota_A > UBA9160 > UBA9160 > UBA4427 > DUBZ01. The sequence goes on from JASDVE010000193.1 coordinate 20,976, forward strand.
GGCAGTGCCCTTCTTCGGCACCGCTTTGACTGCGGACTTCGTTTTCCGGATGCGCCGGTTCGTAGAACTTGCCGCATCGGTCGGACTTGCGGAAACGGATGTGGGCGAGGTGTTGACGTTCGCTTCGGAGTCGGTCGCCGTGCCAATAGTTGCGGCATGCGCGTGGGGAGTGGACATCTCGTTGCATTCCTTCCCTTTCTGGCAGTAGGCGTCACATGAACCCGCTCGACGCATCACGATCAGAAAGTCTGTTGCACGGTGCCCAAACCGCGGAGCAAGAATAGAAGATTTTTCGTGCTTCGCTCGGAGTCGTAGAAATAAGTACGTCGGCAGACGCAGAAAATACTGCAGCGCGCTGAATTCGCGCTCAAAGTGATGCCCCCCGGGATGGTCATCCGCGTCGGGGTTGTTCCACCCGCAATCTCGTGGTCGAGTTCGGATCGACTCTCTGCGTGATGTTGTTGTTGAGGGCTCGGGATTACCGCGTTCGGCGCAGCAGTAGGTACGACGCGCCGCTGGCCCCATCCTTTGGTTGGGCGAGCGTGCAGCCCGCGACGAGTTGCGCGAGTGGCGGTTGCTTGAGCCAATCGCGGAGTGAATCTCTGATCGTCACTGCGCCGATATCCGAGTGCTGACCCTTGCCATGAATCACAAGGAGACAACAAAAGTCGGCAGTGGCGGCGCGCGCGACTTCATGGCACAGGCGTCGGTAAGCGTTGTCTCTCGTGAATCCGTGCAAGTCGATCGTTTGTTGAGGTCGGATTTTTCCTGCGCGCAGTTTTTTTAATTCGGCTCGGGATGCCAAAGCCAAAGTGGCACCTGGATTCCGGTTTGGTCCCGCTGCATTCGGCGCCGCAACTTGCGATTTTGTTGGTGATGTCGCTTGTGGGCCTGTTGATGTGGCTCGCGAAGAGGATGATGCCTCGCGTTGAGGTCCGGCGGGCGGTGCGTGCTTTGCAAGTTTATCACGATCAAGTTTTTTAAGATCGTCTTGCCTCGACATCGCGTCGGCAAAGCTTTGCGGATCGTCTGGCGCTTTT
>JASDVE010000194.1:0-5321 GCA_041891195.1 Myxococcota bacterium
GCACTGGTCGTATGGCGCACATAGCGTGTTCGCCGGTGCGAAGGGCCAACGCCCGTTTTTTGTCTTCGCGCCGGTTCAGACTGACAAGACGGCCGATGCGATGCGCGAAATCGAGCGCGAACTTCGTGAAGTCCAAACGACCCGTCCGCCAACCGCCGCCGAGGTCGAACGTTCAAAGAATATCCGCACACTTTCGTTACCGGGCAAATGGGAAACCGCCGACGCGATCGCCGCGTCGGTCCAGAACATCGTGCGCTACGGCTTTGACGACGACTATTGGCGTCGGTATCCGAGCACGATCCGAAACCTGACCGACCAAGACGTCTCCAACGCGGCAAACTTCGCGCTCGACCCCGACGGCATCACTTGGGTTGTGGTGGGGGACCGTACTCAGGTCGAGTCTAAAATTCTTGAGCTCGGTCTGGGCGACATCACGGTCATCGACGCGGATGGAAACCCCGCCCCGTAAATCAACCCGGAACTTGGCGGCCATGAAGAGAAGACCTTGGTTTTCGTTTAGTCGCTCAGCTCGCGACGCTCTCGTCCTCAGTCTCGTTCTGGCTGTCACCGGCCTTTTGGCCTTCACGCAAATCGTTGGCGCGTTCGGTCGTAGCGCCAGCTTGTTCGGAGTCGCCCCGCGCTGTGAACACTTTGGCGAGCCGATCGAGGTCGTCGACGGTGCGGCCAAACCGGACCGCTCGCATGGCGTAGTCGAGGGTCATTTCGTCTGAGTTGCCATTGGCGAGTCGTTGATCTGCCAAAAGTCCGCTCGCCATCGCGTGAAACGGTACGACCTCGATTACCGCGACGAGTCGTTCTACAGCTTCAGATGCACGTCCCAATGCAAGCAACGCGCGAGCCGCGTCGATGCTCGCAGCCGTTTCAGATTCAGACGTCGAAGCAGCCCGGCTATACGACGCAAGCGCTTCTTCGTGATCTCCAGCCTTTGTGGCCAAACGTCCCAAACCACTGAGTGCCCGTGCGTTGTCCGGATCGATCTCAAGTACGTCGTTAAATGCTGCGCGAACATCGTCGTCTGAACCGCCGCCAAGCTCAAGGTCGCGCGCCGCGATCTCTCGCAGGGTTGCAGCATCGGGGTGGGCGGCCTGCGCCTTCGCAATTATCTCGGGAACGCCATCGAGTCCCCCCGACTCGTGCCCGTATTCAACCAGTGCACGAATCGCATCGGCGTAGTTGAGATCTTCTGGATCGATCCCGCCCGCGCGATTCAATGAAGCAACTGCGGCGGCGCTGCCCTTCTTGGAGCGGATGCCCTTCGCGACGCTCGCAAGCGCCTCGCCGATATAGATTGGAGCGCCACTGCGAATTTTGGCCAATGAGGCTTCGAGATCTCTTGAACGATTGGTCATCGCCCAAAGTTCAAAGGAAAGAATCTCGCCTTCCGGTTCCAATGCGTGTTCATGGGCTTTGATGCGAAGGATTTGAATCGCCAACCCGGGCCGTAGCTCGGCACGATGAATCTTGGCCGCGCGCGTCCGCGAATCCGTCGCGCCCGGGGCGATTCGAACTGAATATTTATACTGCTCAAGGGCCAAGTCGAAGTTGCCCATCGCCTCCGCCGCAAGTGCCCCGTAATATCGAGCAAAGGGGTTGTCGGGCCAGAGCAGAAATGCCCGTCCAAAATGTTCAAGCGCGACTTTTAAGTTACCCTGCTCTTGGGCGACGCGTGCGCGGATCATTTCTTCGTGGGGCTCATGGGTCATGCTGTCTGCTAGCGCGAGAGATTCGTCGTAGCGCCCGGCAATCAACAATGCATCCGCGTATTCGAGCAACAGCGAAGCATCCGGCACCCCAACCGATTCGGCAAGCGCGAAGGCCTCGCCGACTGCAACCGCGGCATCAGGGAATCGCTCGACGGCTTGAAGGTGTTTCGCAAGATCCAGCCAGGCCGCAGCAGCGAGGCTTATATCTTCGCTGTCAGTCGCTGCATTTAGAATGGCCTCGGCTTCTTCGGCGCGTTCTGATTCTCGCAAACGCGACGCAAGGCGCACGCGAACCATTCGATTGTTCGGCTTTTCTTCGTATGCCACGCGGTAGATTTCTTCCGAGCGATCAAAGCGTCCTTGTCCGTCATAGAAGCGCACCGCTTTCAAAACCATTTCGGGATCCGAAGGATTCCCTTCGAGGCAATTGACCCAGCGCGCCTCGGCGAGTGGAATGTCGCCTGACTCCTCGGCAAAAATCGCCGTCGTTGCGCAGTGCCATGCCGTAACGCCACTTCCCAGTTCATTGCTATCAACCTTGCGCCCCATCTCCTCCATCGCGGCTCCCACTTCGTCGAGACGCTCCAAACCAAGCAACGCCAGAATCTTCGCTTCCATGATCTCGAAATTGTCGGGATCCAATTCGAGTACGCGGTTGGCGTCAGCGAGTGCCTCTTCGTTATGCATTCTTGAATGTGCGTAGGCGCTCGCGCGAATGGTAAGCACGGGAATGCTCTCTGGAACGGCTTCCAACATCTCGGTCGCGACACTGATCGCAAATTCGTAATTTGCTGCACGAGCAGAATCGAGTGCGAGCTGCATGCCCGCGGACATCATCCAGTCTGGATCGCGCATCGCCTCGCGCAGCGACCATTCGCCGAGACCGGCACGACCGGTCGCTGACAGCGTGCGCCCATAGATGAACAAGACCTCGGCATCACCCGGGCGTTCATCGATCAGCTCACGAAGCGGCTCGATGGTCTCCTCCATTCGACCTTCCGCCTGCGCTTGCTTGATGGCGTCGAGTGGATCCGACGGACCGCAGCCGCTAGTGGAAAGCTGAAGCGCGAAAACGATAGTCATTACGAGAAGCAATGCGAAGGGTCGGAGATGCCGGTTCATCGCCGCATTATAGTCGGCCAACTGCCTGCCGAAAGGTGATCTGGGCCAGAATGGGCGCTACCGTGCAAGTATGTCAAACAGCATTCTCGACAAACGTTGGCCCTGGCTAGTCGCTGCTCTTGCAATCATTGGACTGTACGTCGCGACGATGGATTCGGACCCAGGCGACGGCAATTCGGTTGCCGATCCGCGGCAGCTTGGATCCATTGATGACATCACTGCATTGGCTGAACGAGAAGATTTGAATGTTCTTTTTATTCTGATCGACACTTTGAGGTCCGATCACCTCGGGTCTTACGGCTATGAGCGAGACACAAGCCCATTCCTGGACGAACTCGCTGAAAACGGAATCCTCTTCAAGCGGCACCTTTCGCAGTCGTCGTGGACCAAGGCCTCGATGGCCTCAATGTGGACAGGCATCAATCCTTGGCGTACAGGAGTCACGAGCTTCGATCACATCGTCTCTGAGTCGGCCGAGATGCCGGCCGAAACCCTCAAAGATGCCGGCTACCGCACCGCGGGAATCTGGCGCAACGGCTGGGTCGCCCCGACCTTCGGTTTCGAACAGGGGTTCGACGTTTACAACCGACCTCGTCCTCTTGGTTTGCCCAACGAAGTTCTTGCGAAGAAACCCACCCTCAAGGGTGGCGGCAACGACGAAGACATCGCCGCGTCCATGATCGAATTCTTGCGCGTGCAACAAGATGAAAAGTGGTTCCTCTACCTCCACATGATGGACGTCCACGAATACATTTATGACGACACCTCGGCTCTCTTCGGTAGCAATTACATGGACATCTACGACAACTCCATCCACTGGGTTGATGAGACCATCCGAATCATGTTCGAGCACCTGAGCGATCAGGGTTTTCGTGACAACACGATTGTGGTGGTGACTTCAGACCACGGCGAAGCGTTCAGCGAACGAGGCTTCGAGGGCCACGGCCGACGGGTATATAAAGAAACAACAGAAGTTCCTCTTATTGTTTCGCTGCCGTTCAAACTTGAGCAGCAGCTCGTCGTCGAGACCCGCTCGCGCGGGATCGACGTGTGGCCGACGGTCTTTCAGTTGCTTGGGTTATCCGGCCCCGAAGAAATTGACGGACGCTCTTTGGTACCCGACATCATGGCCGCGGGACGAGGAGAAGCGCCACCGGAAGCCGACCGCATCGGCTACAGCCATCTGGACCAAAACTGGGGGCAGCGCGAAGTAGAGCCCCTGCAGACCGTCGCAGTTTCGGACGGGCCACTGCGGTACGTGCGTAGCTTCATCGGGTCCCAGGAAGTTGAAGACCTGTTCGACGCATCTACCGATGACGCAGAGCTTCAAACGTTGACGGAAACAGAAACCGAAACCCTCGATCGACTTCGAGCCCTGATCGATGCCAAGCTTGAACAAACCTTGGCGTTCGGCGAGCACGAGACCCGCGAAATTGGCGAATTGGAACTCAATCAACTTCGCGCCATTGGGTACGACCTCGGCGAAAAATAAAGTTGGTCACGTTTGTCCGAAGCCAGCCGGCAACTTTCTAGCCAATCTACTAGCTAGTCGGTCTGGACAGACGCTAAGCGAACCCTGCTCTGCCAGCCCGCGCACCCTGTCGGCGCGCATGACTCTTAACCAACCCGCGACACTGAGCAAGCCTCAGCCTAAAAGGTAGTCATCACCTGTACGCCGTACGTGCGGGGCGCACTAACTGCATAGATCGTCGTTTGGTTTTGAGAAGTCACGTCGAACGCAAACGTTTTGTAAACCTTGTCCTCTACGTTGCGCACCCAACCGGCGATCTCAACTCCTCCGTTTGGAGTCATGTACCCGAGACGCAGATTGTGAATCCAGAATGCCCGTTGCCCGATGGTGTGCTTGGGCAAGAACTGGTTGCCTTCGAAGTTAGGGACCCCGCGAGAGTTGGTCGCGTCATAAGTCGTTTCCGCTGTCCAGGCGCCATCCCATCGCGCGGTCAAACTACCCAGCCGGCCCAAGGGCACGGTCTGCTGAGCGGTCAAACTGATCTTGAACTCCGGAGAGTTGAGCAGCGGATTCCCGGTCGCCTGGATTTCATTGTTGAGAACGAACGAATCATTGCCGACTGCTCGGCGTTCAGTAACAACTCTCGTGTAATCGAGAAACTGACTCTGGAGCCACGCGAAGCGGACTTGGAGCATCGAGCCAGGGTTGGGTCGAATCGTGACGTCGGCCTCGGCGCCATACACTTCTGCATCACTGGCATTGAGGACAACGAATTCGGGCAAACCGCCGAATTCTGACAGCGCGGTGAAGAGCTGGTAGTCCTCGTAGTTGTAATGAAAAAAAGACACGTCGAGGTTCAGCAACCCGCTCAACCATCCACCGTGCATTCCCATCTCAAACGAGTCAATATTCTCCGGGTTTGCCGGGAACACTCCGTCGCTACCCCCGGTGGCGTTGTAGTGACCGCCCTTCATAGCGAAGTGCATGGGCGTGGCGAGCGTCTC
>JASDVE010000194.1:5331-6156 GCA_041891195.1 Myxococcota bacterium
GTAGAGACAGCCCTTCCAACCGCGTGTGTACTTCCAATACGCGTAGGTGTTCTCTTTAAAGTTGTACGTCATCCGGATCTGGCCGGTCGGCGCCTGCCAGGTATCACGAGCAAAGAGCGGGAAGTCGATCCCATTACCGCGCTCGAGGTTGTAGTTCATCGACTTGCGTTCCCAGTTGTATCTGAGCCCTGCGTCGATCGCGAACTTCTCCCAGAAGTTGAACGTAAATTCGGCGTACGCGCCACCACTCCAAAGCTTCTGCTTGTAGTCGCGCCCCGACACGCCGATCAGGTCTGCGACGCCGGCGAAACGAGGCTTCACGTTGACGTTTAATTCTTCGTACAGGAAGAGGCCACCGACCCGCCAATCCACTGGAACCGCTTCGCTGACACCGCCCCCGAGTTCTATCGTTTGGGCGAACTGCCAGCCGTCATCCGTGGTATCGAACTCAAAGTTTTGGTTGGGCGACTGATCTAGATCATTCCCAATGAAACGATCGTAACTGTCGTAGCCTGTCACTGTGGAGATGCTGATGGAGTCGGCAACGACAATGTCGCCCTTCAACGAGACACCCCATGTCTCAAGCTCGGTACGGCCGGGGCTGTTGTAGTCGCCCTCCCAGGGCTTGTCGTCGAGGTTGCGCGCAAGATCTCGCGCCAGGACTGACCGGCTCACGAAATCTGCGTAAGTAATCTTCTCTCTAGAGCAGCTGCCGTTGGACAACCCAGTTGTGTTGTTAAGGCAGGGGTTTAATTTCCAGCGGGCTTGTTCAACTTCATCCGGGATGTACCCGACGCCGTCTCCCGCGCCTAGAACCCCTCGGCC
>JASDVE010000194.1:6166-21839 GCA_041891195.1 Myxococcota bacterium
GGTTTGTTGGTACCGTGAGAGTGCCCTTGGCCGGTCTGCTCGTCGAGGTTGCCGCCAGAGAGCGTAAGTAGCCATTCTTGATCGAGTGTCGGTTGGAATAACAAGGTGCCGCGCGCGGCCCAATTGTGTTGGTCATTGATCTTGGTGGGTAGGCCTTCTGGTACGAAGGACTTACCGTCAGCAAAACCACTGCCATCGAGATTTGAGGTACCCAAGGCTCTCACGTCTTCACCGCACTGCGACCAACGAGGGTCTGTGCCTTGGCTGACTCCAGTTCTCGGCCGAACTCCACGGGTTGCGACGGAGTCGGCGTTGCCGCACCCGTTCTTTGCATAGCCATCACGATCGCTAAAGCGAAAGGCAATGCGAGCCGCCAAAAAGTCTTCGTAAATAGGACCGCCGACTGCGCCTTCGAGATCTACCGCATTGAAGTTGCCGTAGGATTGGCGGAGAAAAGCGTTGTAAGTGCCCGTTGGTTTTTTGCTGTAAATCTTGATCGCACCGGCCGAAGCACTTCGATAGTTGCCGGACCCCTGCGGCCCACGCAGGACATTGACACCTTCAACATCGAACAATGTGCCGAGCTGCAGCGCGGGAGAGTTCTTGGGAACGTCGTTTAAATAAATGGCAACGGCGCCGGATGAATTTGCGTTGAAGTCATTGAGACCCACACCACGAATAAAGAAGGTCGGTGTTGTCGCACCCGCGGTAACGATTTCTAGGTTTGGCGTAAAACTCGCAAGGTCGGCGATGCTTTGCGCGCCGAGCGCATCGAGATCTGATGCATCGAACGCCGCGACCGAGTCGCCAGACTCAAAGTCGGCAGCACCTTCCGACTCCCCACCGCGAACTTTGATGACTTCGATTTTCTTGTCGTCAATGTAGATGTCGTCTGACAGTTGTCCTTCCGCTTCGTTCTGGCCCGATTCCGGCGCGTCCTGTGCGGCCGAGGCTCCAGGTATCGCGCTGATCAATGAGATGGCAAGAAGCGTCAGCAGCAGCTGCGAAATCTGCATGGTATTTGTTGGTTCCTGCCTGAGGCGGGTGGGAGGATAAGTGGTCGGACGTCTAGGACGTGCCATTCCGTTGCGATCTTGTAATACTAGGCGGCTATGTGCACGAGGGTCAATAGAATAGTCGTTGGAGTCGCCTTGCTGATCGCGATGAGTACGCTCATTTCGAGTTCAGTCTTGGCCGACAATGATACGTACGCAGACAAGCGGGAATCGCGGCAAGACGTAAACCGCTGGGTGCCTGCATTCGCGTTCGTAGGTGCGTTTCACGGCCAAGGCCAAAAGTCGTCGCTGTCGAGTTCATGCGACTTTGGCGGAAGAGCTCCCGAAGCCGACATCGCATTGATCGCTTGTTCGCAAGCGGGCCAGTTCGGACGAGCAGCCGCACCCGGAGAGGCCCTGCCTCCGCCTACCCCCAGGCCTACCCTAGCCAGTACGTCAACGAAGATGCGCAACGATAGTAAAGGCAAAGAGTTCGGGCTTTGGCCGGGCGTTGGCGTCGATGTTCAGTTGATGACACCGCGGATCCCAAAGATCGACATTCTTCCATTTGACATTGGCATCCGCGGGTTCGTGAGTGGCGAAGTGATGGCGATGTTTCCGCCTAATCGCGCCACAGCGAACGAAGGCAGTCTTGAGGGACTCTTTTTTCCTGAAGAGCTGAAAGATCCCGTGAATTACCCCAGTAGCGCAATCGGCGGTGGCGGCTCTGAAGTGAGAAGCGAGCAGGACACATTTGAGTTCGCCGCGGCAATCGGGATCTCGATTCCAATTAATGTCTTGAACCGGACTGTGCGGATCAAGCCCTCGTTCGGTTGGTTGAACTACCGGGTCAAAGTTTCGGGCAGACTACTCCATGCCATTAAGGACGACGTAAACGGCGAACTATCGGGCAATAGTCCCACCAACATAGGGACGTTCGGCCCCAACACTCGCGTTATCGACCTTCAGAAGAACCTGACCAAGAATATTAATGCGATTGGCACAGGCGTCGAAGTCGAACTCGAATCGGGCAAATTCGGCCCGATCGGCGCTGCGGTGTTCGCGAGCATTCACGGCTACAAGGTCGTTGGCGACCGTAAGTTCAAGTTCCAAAGCAGCCAGTCTTTCGCAGACGGCACTGCGGCCGGCGGCGACGGTCTCCTCCCGGATACGTATCGCGCCACCTGGGAACATGAGATCGACCCGTGGATCTATCGCATGAAGGTAGGCCTGCGCTTTCACTATGTTGGTGAATAGTGCGAGGTTGGTGAATAGCGCGAGGTTGGTGAATAGTGCGAGGTTGGTGAATAGTGCGAGGTTGGTGAATAGCGCGAGGTTGGTGAATAGCGCGAGGTTGGTGAGTAGCGCGAGGTTGGTGACTAGTGCAATTGGTGAATAGTTCGATTGTTAATCCATGCGGTTGATGACGAGAACCGTAGGCGACTAGATCGACACGACGGGCGAGTGGCTGGAAAATTGAGCCTTCCCAGGTTTATCGCGTTGATGTTCCACGGGACTGCGATCGTGATCGTGGTACTCGTCCTGCTGTCGGCAGGGCAACCCCTCTTCACCGAAGACACGTGGTGGCACCTTTCGATGGGGCGTGCCTACGCCTCGCTCGGGCCATGGCTTGAGCATGACCCAAATTTGTTTACCGCGGCGGGTCCTCCTTCACCCGCTGCGTGGCTTTCGAGCCTTTCGCTCTATGGGGTGAGTGAACTCGCAGGCTTTCAGGCTTTGCGGGTCACGCACGTGTCGCTCGTCGCGCGGATCATTGTCTTTGCCTGGCGCGCGCTGCGCCGCGTGAGCGATTCGCCGGCATACGCCAGCGCCGCAACCGGTATTTTTGTGTCTCTCGCCGCATATCGATTGTTTCAGCTTCGTCCGGACCTCGTAACCATTTTGGCTGCGATCCTCGTGGTCTGGTTCGCGGTCGTCAAAGACGTCCCAATTACAACTGTGCCGCCTGACACCTCTGAATTGAAGCGAAGCCATCGAAACCGTGTCTTAGCTGTCTGCATCCTGATGGTCGTCTGGGCGAATGCCCACGCGGGTTTTTTGCTTGGCCCCATACTCCTGACCGCAGCTCTGGTCGCAGTCATCGTCGCGCGCCTGCTTCACACTCCACACCTCTCGAGCCCAAACGCTCGACTGCGCATGCTCTGGTGGTGTGTGGGGCTTGGCTTCGCAGCAACCCTGATCAATCCCGAAGGTCTCACGCCACACCTTCTCTACTTCACCGCTGGTGACGAGACCCCTGACCTCGCGGTGGTCGTCGACGAATGGCAGCGCATCGATCTGCTGTCGCTTCCATCGACGAACCTTCCCCCAAGTCTGCATGCCTGGGGACTCGTTTGGGTTTTACTCCTTACGGCGCCACTTGCGCTGGCGCTGTCTTGGCGGCAAGCCGGTAGCCGGATCAAAACCGATCGTTCCGAGCGTCAAACTGCAACGCTCGACCCGGCATTGGTCGGCATCGCGGCCCTTTCCATTGTCGCGATGCTCGTCGCAGTCCGGTTTCTGTGGATGGGTGTCTTTGTCTTAATGATGATTGGCGCCTGCGGGCGCGATCTAGGTTTGTTTGAAGGCGCGCGCAACCGCAGTCGTCCAGCGGGTCAGCCAACGTCGGGCATCTATGCCGGAACCGCAATCACCGCTGGTCTGCTTGTCGCCGGCTTACTCGCATACGGCTTCGGGACCTACGGCGCTTGGCCGATGATTTCCAAGGGGGTCGATCGGGCGAGTTACGCGCGTCCTTACACGAGCGCGAAGAACAACGCCCACGCGGTCTGGTTTCTTCAGGACACGGGCCTCGAAGGCAACTTGTACAATGACTACGCGAGTGGAAACTTCCTCGGCTACTGGCTTTCGCCTCAACTTCGCACTTTTGTAAACGGCTCACTCAACGTCCCCAAGCACGTGCTGGACGCGAGCTTCGTGGTCGGCCGCAGAGGCTGGGAGTCAACCGAGGACATCGAAGCTGTGCTTGACCGATACGGCGTCGATGTCTTTTTTGCGACAGGCACGCCGCGGGCGCCACTCCCGGGCCGCCCCGTAGTCAGCACAACCACGCATCTCGAACAAACACCCGGATGGATGCTCGTATTTCGAAGCCTCTCAAGCGCGATCTACTTGCGAACGAACGAGCGAAACCGCGCCAATTTGGAGCGGGTGCGCGTCTATTACGAACAAAACTCGGTTCCATTTGACATAGACGGCAAGGGTCTCGACGTCGAACGCGTGATCCAACAGGCGCCACACTGGGCAATCGCACATGGCCTGATTCCGCACGACTTCCAAAACCTCCAGAGGTCTGCACGCGGTCCCGAAAACCCCGGACGCGACCAAGCCCGTGAGCGGCTCTCGGGCATTCTTGCTTTGATTGGCCTTTACGAGCGCGCAGCTGCGTTCGATCGCGAAACAGTACGTCGCAGCCCTACGCGAATCGCGCCGACACGAAGGCTCGTATGGTCGCTCCTTCATCAGCAGAAGCTCGGTGAAGCCGCACACCGAGCGACACGACTACAAAGCATCGCTTTACCCCGGGATCAAATCGCATCACTGTTAGTTTCTTCGGCACTACACGCGCCGAACTTCGATGAAGCCCAACGCCGAGCGCTGATTGCGGCACTCCCCATGATGACCCGCCAAGAGGCTCGGCAATTCGGCTCGGGGTTTGCTCCACCCGAAGTTCGCTAGCGCAGGCAGTGCAGGCAGTGAACTGATCGGTAATAATCCGCGGCCCGGTCTTCACGATCGCCGTCCGGCGGAGATGATCGGCATCAGCCAGACCACGAACGACTGCAGGACCGAGCAGCAAACTACTGGATTGGAAACACGTTCATTTCGCATTCGATGCTGCGACACTTCATTCCCAGAAAATCTAAATTTTACGACGCGTGACGGGATCTTCCCGAAGAACGTCCCAAGAAGTACGCGCCGAGAGACGGAACCAAAACGGCTTGAGGAGAGAGTTCATGAAAGCGTCAGCACGAATCGCTGCTGCGATGATCGGCCTAGGAGGCGGCTGCCTTCTCGTAGGGTCGATGGCAGTTGCCCAAGATGGCGAGTTGGGAGAAGTGGTGAAGGCCCGCGTGGCCGGCAACGTAGATGCCGCCGGCGTGCAGAAACGAATCGACGAGATTAGTGACGAGACCGATAGCCTCCTCGGCAAGTACCGCACAACGCTCAAGCAAATCGATTCGATTAACCAGTACAACGCTCAGATCGTGAAGCTGATCGGATCACAGGAAGCGGAACTCACTTCCCTTAGCGAACAAGTCGGAAACGTTCAGAGTGTTGGCCGAAGCGTCACGCCGCTGATGATCCGCATGGTGGACGCGATCGAGGGTTTCGTTGCCCTGGACGTTCCGTTCCTCATCGACGAGCGGTCCGAACGCGTCGCAACGCTCCGCACGACGATGGAACGCGCCGACGTCACGACCCCCGAAAAGTTTCGCTCGATCATGGAGGCCTACCAGATCGAAAACGAATACGGCCGCACGATCGAGGCGTACCGCGCTTCGCTTCAAATCGGCGCAAAGGAGACCACGGTCGACTTTCTGCGCTTCGGTCGTATTGCCCTCGTCTATCAAAGCCTCGACGAATCACTTCAAGGACGTTGGGACCAGGAGTCCCGCTCCTGGGTGGCCCTCGATGGAAGTTTCCGTTCAGCACTGCGGCATGGCTTGCGCATCGCTCGGAAGCAATCTGCACCTGACCTGATCAACCTGCCGATGCCCGCACCGGCTGATGCGCAAGGGTAACGACTGATGAATTTCGCAAAAACGTGCCGAACCCTTTGTAAAGCATCCGCACTGACCAGCGCCGCGGCGTTGGTATTTGCGGGCGCGGCGGCGGCCCAGACCAACGCGGTCACAACAGCTCAACCCAAGGATCTATTCGAACTTCTCGACCTGGTCGAGAAGGGCCTCCAAGTCGAAAACGTCGAGAACACCCGTCGCGAACGAGAATTCGAAGCGGCCAAGGAAAATCAGGCCCAGCTTCTCACTGATGCCCTAACGACTCTGGCCGAAAAAGAAGCCCTAAGCCTTGAGTACGAAACCAACTACAACGAAAACGAGCGCAAACTGGGGCAGGCGGAAGCCAACCTCGCAGAACAACTCGGCCAAATGGGTGAACTGTTCGGCGTCGTGCGTCAAGTCGCCAATGACTTGAGTGGCGTCGTGTGGGACTCGTTGATTAGTTCGCAGATCGGCGGCCGAAAGGCCCTCCTCGATCGCTTGGGTCGCAGTAAGGAATTGCCGTCGACCAGCGACCTTGAGAAGTTGTGGTACGAACTTCAGCGCGAAATGACCCAACAGGGTCAGGTGGTTCGCTACAGCGCGACCATCCTGACGACGGAAGGTCAGACGGACGAGAGAGAGGTTGTTCGCGCTGGCCCGTTCAACGCTGTGTCGGGCGGAAAGTTTCTGCTTTGGGAGCCCGGGCAGAACCAGCTCCGCGAGCTGACGCGCCAGCCTCCATCAAAGTATCTCGATACGGTTGACGGTTTCGAAAACCTCGAATCCGGCGTTGCGGTACTGGCACTCGACCCCTCTCGCGGCTCGCTGCTCAACGCATTGACCGACACCCCGAGCCCGCAAGAACGAGTGAAGCAAGGTGGTGCCGTGGGGACGGTCATTATTGTACTCGGCCTCTCCGCGTTCTTACTCGGGATTTGGCGCTGGGTCTTGATCATCTCGACCAGCCGCAAGGTCACCAAGCAGCAGAAGAACGACTACGTCGACAAGACGAACCCGCTTGGACGCGTGCTCGCAGTGTACGAAGACAACCGCGACGTCGACGCCGATACCCTCGAACTCAGGCTCGACGAAGCTGTGCTCCGAGAGTCGTCCGCCATTACCCGCTACTTGTGGCTGGTGAAGACGGTGTCTGCCATCGCCCCGCTGCTCGGCCTTCTTGGAACGGTGACCGGTATGATCCAGACCTTCCAGGCCATTACGCTCTTCGGCGCAGGTGACCCGAAGATGATGGCCGGTGGTATTTCGGAAGCCCTCGTTACCACGATGCTCGGTCTCATCACAGCGATTCCACTTGTTCTTCTCTACGACACGCTCGCGAATAGCACCCGCTATATCATCGACGTGCTCGACGAACAGAGTGCCGGCCTGATCGCCACTCGCGCGGAACGTGACAGTGCCGGACATTGAGTTCGTCGCAAAGGTTCGTGACTTCATCGAGCAAGGGGGTGACGTGTTGTTCGTCATTGCCTTCGCGACGGCGGTCATGTGGACGTTGATCTACGAACGCTTCTGGTACTTCCGCACGATGCATCGTGCGGACACAGCCCGTGTGCGACCGATGTGGGAAGCTCGCTTCGAACATAAGTCGTGGGAAGCGGGTCACATTCGTCGCATGTTGATTTCCGACGTCCGCTTGAAGTTGATGGCGGGCCTTGGACCCATTCAAACGTTGATCAAAATCGCACCCATGCTCGGTTTGTTGGGCACGGTGACGGGCATGATCGAAGTCTTCGACGTCATGGCCGGAGGCAGCGGCAACGCGCGTGGCATGGCGGCCGGTGTGTCGAAGGCAACTTTGCCCACGATGGCCGGCATGGTGGCCGCGATCTCGGGCATGATCTTCAGCGTGCAGATTCAACGATACGCCAGAGACGAATCACAGCGAGTTGCAGACAGTCTCGAAATCGATCACGGCTAAGAAGAAACGAAGTCATCGCGAAGAGAAAGCAACGTCCAAGACCAGACAAGAAAAGAAAAGAAAAAGTAGTGGTGCGGCATATCTATAAAAGACGCCGCGAGTGGAGAGTTCAGGCATGAACACTGCAAATCAGTCCGGGGGCAGCAGCGCGGGTCGCATCTTGAGCGCGATCGTTGGCGGCATGCTTACCGCATTCGCCCTGTTCTGGATTATGCAGGCACTGGTGAGCGTGACGGGCAAGATGAAAGAGACCGGCGGCAAGTTGTCCATCGACTTTGTCCGGTTGAAGCGCGATAACACCCCCGAAGTCAAAAAGCGCGAAAAGCCCCAACGGCTAAAGCCCGAACAGCAGCCTCCGCCGCCGGAAATGAACCTGGCGAAGAATATGAACCCCGGCGATGCCGTGGGCGCAATCGTGCCGGACCTCGACACGGGCTTAGAGCTCGAGAGCGCGACCAACATTGGCGCGGCGGGCGGCGGTGACCAAGACGCGGTGCCGCTAGTACGCGCCGACCCCAACTACCCACCGCGTGCAAAGCAACAGGGTATCGAGGGGTACGTAATTCTTCGGTTCACCATTACGCCCGTCGGCACCGTAACGGACATTGAAGTCGTTCGGGCCCAGCCCCCATCGATCTTTGACCGCGAGGCCGTCCGCGCCGCTCGAAAGTACCGCTACAACCCGAGCATCGAAAACGGAGAACCCATCTCGCGCCCCGGCGTACTACTCAGGCTCGACTTCGAGCTCCCGAAGGAGGGAAGGCGATGATTCGAACGAATTGCTCGCGATGTCTTTCACTCTCGCTCGTGGCCTTCGGCACAACCTTCTTCATTTGCGCGACATTGCCCATCGCGGCCATCGCGCAAGATGAAGTCGCCGCAGATGCCGGAGCAGACAAGACCGTATCAAAGCAGGAAGAAGCGCTCCCCGATGCCCCGCCGGCTCCGGATGTCGAGGTCAGCCCCGATGCAAAGCCCGGACCGCCGACGGGTTCTGAAAAGGCCGACTTCGCGACGCTGAAGTTTGTTCGCATGGGCCGCCAGCTCGACCCCAAGAACAAGCTCAACACTCGTATCTCGCGCTACATGAACGCCGCCATTGATAAGCAGGACGAAGGTGGGCCTGAAGAATCGATCCGGCTTCTCAAAAAACTGAACCCGAAGCGACTCAACCGCATGGAGCGCGCATCAGTCGCGCGTGTCGAAGCCCTTTTGTTCTACGCCACTGGCGACATGGACAAGACCATCGATGCCTTCCGCAGATCACTCAGGGAAGAGACACTTCCCCTGGATTCAGAAGCCATGATGCGGTTCCAAATCGCACAGTTGCTGGCGGGCAAGTACCAGTGGCAAGCCGCGATTGACGCCATCTACGAGTGGTTCCGTTACACAGAAGACGAAGAGAACGCCCTCGCCTACTACCTGCTAGGCATCGCGAATTTTCAGCTTGGCAATCTCGATCTGGCGATCGTCAACACCGAAAAGGCTCTGGAAATTGCAGGACAACCGAACCAAGGTTGGCTCCAGCTTCTTGCCGCGGTGTACGTTCAGAAGCTGAACTACCGAAAGGCCGCTGGGGCCCTTGAGAGGCTCGTCATCAACTTCCCCAAGAAGCAGTACTGGGTGCAGTTGGGTCTGGTGTACGGCGCCATGGACAATTACCAGGAACAACTTGCAGTCCAGCAGGTCGCATATCAACAGGGCTTCCTGACCGAGGAAGCGGATTTACGCCGCCTAGCACGGTCGTACCTCTACGCAGACCTGCCCTACCCCGCAGCCAGGGTTCTCGAAAGTGGCCTCGCCGACGGGAGCATCGAGTCGGCGGCCAAGAGTCTTGAGCTTCTCGCGAACAGCTGGATTGCTGCGCGGGAATACGAAAAATCGCTCCCACCGTTGGTCGAAGCCGCGACGGTCTCTCCAGACGGCAATCTTTTCGTCCGCTTGGGCCAGGTTTTCCTTCAACGCGAAAACTGGGCAGGCGCCGCCGAGCGCCTCGAAGACGCGCGCGAAAAAGGTGGCCTTACGAACCCCGGCAATGTCAGCTTGCTCCTCGGCATCGCCTATTACAACAACAACCAACTATTTCTTGCCAAGTCATCATTCATTGACGCAGCCGAACACGAAAAGACCAAGGAAGACGCTGAGCGATGGATCGATCACATCGAGACCGAAGCGAACAGCACGAGCTGAGCTAGGTAGCTCGACCCAGACAAGCTCGGCCTATTAAAGCCCAAAGGAACAGTCATGAGAAAGCGCCGCAGGGATTCAGCTCAGGACGAGAGCGAAGTCAACTTGACACCGATGCTCGACGTCGTGTTCATCATGTTGATCTTCTTCATCGTGACCGCGTCGTTCGTCAAGGAATCGGGCTTCGAGATCAGCCGCCCGTCCGCGGCAACCGCCACGAAAAAAGAAAAAGGCAACATCCTGATCGCCATCACCGCAAAGAACACGATTTGGATTGATCGCCGACAGGTCGATCCGCGCGCACTTCGCGCGAACATCGAACGATTGTATGCGGAAAACCCGTCGGGCTCCGTTGTGATTCAGGCCGACAAAGAATCCAAAAACGCATTGCTCGTCGAAGTGATGGATGCAGCCAAGCTCGCTGGCGTCAAAAGCGTTTCAATTGCCGCGGATATCATCGATTAGACGTAAGACCGAGCCGCCGGATTACACCGGCGACTTTCGTAAGACCGAGCCGCCGGATTACACCGGCGACTCCACCTCCGCCCCTTGCTTCGCTGGGGCCGCGCGGGGTGCTCCGCAGGACACGTCGCGATCCCATTCGGGTATGCCGCTGACGTTCCCGCCCGCCTTGCGCGCGTATTGCCGATGCAAGCGCCGTTTTTCACGCGCTCTTTGACTGAGGCTCGCCCACAGCGTCACCTCCGGCCGCGGATTGTGTAATCATCAAGACCCAGCCGATTCCTACGGGCTCCTTATTTGCCAGTACGTGCGAACTACAGCCAATTTCCGATGTGCCCGAGAAGGATTGAAGCGCTCATGCCGTCAGACAACTCGATCAGTGTCAGTTTCGAGCTTGCTCTTCGTGACATCAAGTACTTTCGCGAACGACGGAAACGCAGCCGCGCGAGTCGCGCAGAGGAAAACGAAGAA
Source organism: Myxococcota bacterium (assembly GCA_041891195.1). Classification (GTDB taxonomy): domain Bacteria; phylum Myxococcota_A; class UBA9160; order UBA9160; family UBA4427; genus DUBZ01. The sequence goes on from JASDVE010000194.1 coordinate 16,966, forward strand.
CTCGTCATCTCGAATGCCGCAGGGTTCGTAAAAGACGCCGTGGCGGCGGAATCGCCAGAATTCGTCAAACCTCGACTCGGCATCCCTGACCGCAGCTTTCGCATCGGCTACATCGACGAGGCGATTACGCTTGAACTCGTGACACGCGAACTCAAGCACGAAATACAGTCGTACGAAGACTTCTGCGCTTTCCGCAAACAGGACGGAAAGAAGCGCATCGACATGATCTGGAGCCCCGCGACAACATGAAAGATCGCTCGTTCGTCATTGTTGCTGTGTGCTTCTTTTTGTCTGGCTTCGCGGCGCTGATTTACGAAACGGCGTGGACTCGCGAGTTTTCATTCGTCTTCGGAACGTCAGAGCTCGCGGTCGCGACGGTACTCGCGGCCTATATGGCGGGCCTCGCTGGCGGCGCCGCAGTGGGCGGCCGCATCGCCGAACGCACTGAACGAGCGCTGTCCCTTTACGGCTTCCTCGAACTCGGCGTGGGGGTCGCAGCGCTACTGGTTCCAGTGGCCCTCGCTGGCGCAACACAACTCCTCGTTGTGCTGTTTGGCGGACAAAGCGAATTCGCAGAGACCAACCCACTTGCGATTTCGTCTTTCTATCTGATCACCACGTTCTTGATCGTCATGGTGCCCACGGGCTTCATGGGCGCGACATTGCCTTTGTTGTCTCGCCATGCCGTGAAGCGCGACTCCGAAGTGGGTTCGAAAATCGGAGCCCTCTACTCCATCAATACAGTTGGAGCCGTTGCGGGGACGCTGACAGCGGCGTTCGTCTTGCTGCCCAGGCTTGGAATTCGAGAAACCGTCTACGTTGCCGTGGCGGTCAACGCTCTTGTGTTCCTTGTGGCGATGGTGCTCGTGCGAGTCGCGCGCCTTGAGTCCAAGGCGGCCGAGCCCGATGCGGTCCCCTCTACTCCCCCCATCACGGCGGCGCCTCGCCGTATTCATTTCATCCAACCCCTCATGTTGGTTTCGGGCGCGCTCTCTTTTACATACGAAGTTCTCTGGGTGCGGCTGTTGTCCCAAATGGTCGGAGGCGGTGTCTACGGCTTCGCGACGATGCTTGCGAGCTTTTTGCTCGGCATCGCCTTGGGCTCCGGCATTGCAAGCCGCCTCGCGACAACACGAGACCGATCGCTTCGATTCTTCGTCGCTGCACAAGTCGGCATCGCGGTTCTCACCGCCATCGCGTTTCGTGCAATTGACAAAGTCCCCGCCCTGGCAAAATACTTCGACGTCAAGATGTCGCTCTCCTTCGACGTCGCCGTTGCAGGCCTGATCCTGCTTCCCTCTGCCGTGTGCATCGGCGCAACCTTCCCATTAGCCGTTCGCATCGTCGCGAAGGGTTCTGATGACGCCGGTCCGGCAAGCGCTCGGGTCTATAGCTGGAACACGGTAGGCGCGATCATCGGCTCGATCGGCGCCGCATTCGTCCTGCTTCCCGAGTTGGGTTTTCGCAGCACAATCGTCCTCGGCATCTGCACGAATCTCACCCTCGCGGGCCTCGCGTTGTTCTTCGGAAGTGAAAAGCGAAAGGCGATCGCGATACCGGTCGTCGTCGCGATCGTGCTTGTACCCCTGCTTCCGGGCGAGCCGTGGCAGATGCTGCTGAGTTCGCCGCTACACCGCAACACCAAGCAGGGCAAGATCGATTTCTTTAGCGTCGGTCGCGGTGCGACGGTGCTGGTCACTGCGGATTCACCGACGCGTTGGCGACTGTCGACCAATGGCCTGCCCGAATCGATGATTGCATCGGACGCCGAGCCACCGGGGCAGATCCGTATCGCGGTTTTGCTTGGGCAACTGGGCCCAATGCTTCGCCCACAAGCAAAATCGATGATGGTCGTCGGCCTTGGAGGTGGGGTCACCGTAGAAGATATCCCACGTAACATTGAGCGGATCGACGTGATCGAACTCGAAGAAGAAGTCGTGGCAGCGAACCGCTGGCTCAGCGAGCGACGTGCCGTCGACCCTCTGTCCGATCCCCGGATTCATGTCCACGTCAACGACGCGCGAAGCGCCCTATTTCTAACGGATCAGAAGTTCGACGTCATCGCCGCTCAGGCGTCTCACCCTTGGACCGGGGGGGCAGCGCACTTGTACACCGGTGAATTTTTCAAACTCATTTCGGACCATCTCACGGACGAGGGTGTCTTCGTCCAGTGGATCGGACGTACCTTTGTTGACGTTCCGCTGGTGAAAACCCTAGTCCGCACACTTCACCAACACTTCAAGTACGTCCATGTATACAAAGAGATCCTCTTCGTTTCATCGAACTCACCGTTACCCGACCGGCTTGATCTAGAAGCCCTGCTCGCGCAGGATCCCGGCTTTTCGGAGCGCACGGGGATTTATCAGGCCGAAGACCTCGCGTCGTTCTTACTCATGGACGCCGAGACGTCGCGCGAATTCGCGACAGACGGCCAACTCACGAGCGACGACCGCAACCTATTGCAGATGCGCTCTCCGCTCCTGCGACGTGCGCCGGAGAAGCAGGCCAAACGTTCCCAGCGCGCGATCAACGAGGCCTACCACCAATACGACCCCCTGCCGCGTTTAATTGCGGACAAAGAAGTGAACCCGGTCCACTTAATCCAACGGGTCCGCGCCTATCCACAGGTCGAACGCGCCCGGAATCTTGCGAAGAATCTCGAAGACCCAATCCAGAAGGAAAGACTGCGGCTACTCAAGCCCGGCAACACTGCTGGCAGACTCGGCCTTGAAGCGTTTCTGACGCAGCACCCCGACGACTCCATCGTTCGCGCGGCGTTGCTGCGTCACTACTTCAAGAGAATCGGCGTAGGCCCCACCACCACGCTTCCGGAATTCGTCGGCGGATACACCGATAAAGAACAGATTGTCACCAAGGCGACTCTGCTCCACCGCAGAGCCAACTGGTCAGGACTTCAGGCGATTGATGACCAGCTTGCCGAAGTCACTCCGGTCCATCCTTTGTACATCGAAGCCGCGATACTCAGGATCGATTGGCGAATTGCGACGGGTGACTCGGTTCGTGGAACGGAAGCCGTAAAGATCTCGTCCGACGCGTATCTTGCCACGAACTTCCAACACCTGTTAATTCTTCGCGCTCGCGCAGCGGTCAATGCAAACCAGATGGACACCGCGATCGCATCCCTTGCTCGGATCAACCAAAAGCGCGGCGGACAAGCCACAAACGCTGTCATCCGAGGGCAAGTCCGGGACATCCTACACGAGCTAGACGTCACGGGCCCACTCGACGAATGGCGCAACCGACTGCTGGCCACGACGTTCCGGGAACGCAAGAAGTAGCGAGTTCGGTGAAAGTCGCTGCGCAGGGTCCAGTCACCGCGCGAAGATCGGTGGCGCGCAGCGAAGCACAAGCCATGTCTAACGAGCGGGCTGCCCATGAAATTCGGCGTTGCGATTTTCCGGCGCTAGAAGTCGCCGAGTTCGCGTTCGATCGCGTCTTCATAGGGGACCGTGACGAACAACTCGATCGCTTCGTCTCGGCTCTCCTCACCGTCGAGTGCCGCCATTCCGATTGCGGGCAGCAACATAATGCTTCCAACGACGAGGGACGTGATGTAGAGCGGGCGTACGATGACGGCATCGAATCCGATCGCGAACCCTTCGGAAAGCTCGCTGAAATCCGGAAATTCGAAGGCGTTCGCCTGTGCGGTCGGACCCCAGACCAGAATCAAGGCCATGGCCCAGGTTCGGAGGTTTTTTGTCGTTCGATTTCGCATAGGGATAAGTTACCAAATTCATGAAACGCCGGGGACCCCGGATCGCTTCTATCGCTAGAAACCGGAACCCTTCCGGGCTCGATCGAGGTTCGCGGCGGCGGCGGGATCGCCCGGTGCCTGTCGAAGGGCGGCCTCAAAGCTCAAAATCGCTGCAGACAAATCTCCCGCTTCCATTTGGATCTGCCCCAGCTCATTATGCACATCGGCGTGCTGGGGCTCGACTTCCAGCCCCTCGGCGAAATGAGCTATGGCGCCGTCCCCATCGCCCGATTCCAACAAGGTCCGCGCAAGGTTGAAATGCGCATGGGCATATTGGGGATTGATCTCCAGCGCGCGGAGATATTGGACCTTCGCTCCGGCCAGATCGCCCTGCCCCGCCAGCAACGCCCCGAGGTTGTGAGTCGCCAAAGCGTTGCCAGTGTGAAGCGACACGGCGGTTCGATACGACGCCATCGCCTCGTCGATGCGCCCAATATTGGCGAGTTCGTTCCCGAGATTGTACTGGGTCACCGACCGCATATAGGTCTTGTCAGCCATCGGCCAATTGCAAAATACTGCGATCGCGACCACTGCAGTGATCACCCATGCTGCGTTCGGTCGCGCCAGTGTTTGAAAAAAACTTCGCGCCTCGGCTACAGCACCACCGGCGAAAATCAGCAGAAAAGGAACCAGGGGAAGCCGGTAACGAGCAAAGACGTAGAAGACAACGATCGTGCCCGTATAAATCACGAACATCAGATACAGCGGCAACAGCCGCTCTCTCCGCGGCCAGGTCACGAACAACCCAAGAACTGCAAGCGGCGCCAACACGCCAAAGTGAAAGACTTTGTCCGCCACGAACAGGATCCAAGACGACTCACCATGGGTGTACTGATCTTCGGTGTCCACTATTTCGATCGACGTAAACACGAGTGCGAATTTTCGCAGCATCAATGCCGCCCAGTCCGCCGGCTGCTCGCGGATGTAGCGCAGCGCGCGTTCGGTGTAGAAGCCCGATACTTCAGCGGGTGTGAGTTGTTTGCCCAGCGCGCGCTCCGCGAGGGCGATCGCATCGAGGCGCTCGATGCGTGGATCACCTCGCCCCTGAAGTAACGGTGCGTAGGTTCCGTCAGCTGCAGAGTTGTTCCCGATGTAAAGG
>JASDVE010000195.1:0-4681 GCA_041891195.1 Myxococcota bacterium
ATGTCACCTGGCCGTCGTAGTGGGTATGAACATCCACGAAACCGGGCGTCACGAGCCGTCCCGCCGCGTCAATCGTCTCGCCGCCCTCGGCCACGAGCGCACCCGCTTCTGCGATCTCTTTGATCAGGCCCTCTTCGATCAGAATATCCGCGGCACGTGCCGGTGCGCCGGTTCCGTCGACGAGGTTGGCATTTCGAATCAGTAGTCGGCTCATGTTGGTATCGCTCCGCTGGGGGGCATAGGAAAAACAAGGCCCGTTTTCGCCAAACATGCTGATAAACTACGATTTGTCAAATCAGGGGCCAGGCAAAGAGAAGCCCGGTGACGGGCCCTGTCATCGACGCGAACCACCGAGCCTTTGTCGAAGCGCCCCAGCTTCGCGCGTGATCACCGCAGAGCGACGCAAAGACCGCATCCATCGCGCCGCGCCTGCATGGATAAGTCGCGAGAAAACGGCACGAAGAGCGCGCGGCTTACGGGGCTGTCTCCAACTAAACCTACAACGTCCGCAAGCCTGAGCTGGGATCGTAGACAGCCAGCCGTCGCCCCGTCTCGGCGGCGACGATTTCCACAACAAGCCCTTTGCCATGACACTGGGACATCCAGCTAGCGAAACCCGCTTTCGAACCCAGGCCGGCACGATCCCACTGCGACTGGTCAACGCGGAAGCCCCCGTCGGCCGTTCGGCCCACGACCATGTCGACATTCTTCCAGTTCGCGTCGTCGCAGAAGGCTTTCGTCTGCGACGGCGGTGGTGTGTTTTCGTCGGGCGGCATGATCTTCCGGTCGAGCATCGGTGGCGCCTCGAACATCATGGGCTCCGTACTTGCCATCATGTCGTCACTCGCAGCTGAAGCAGCCGATGCCGGTGAAGTTGCCGAGGGCGTAGCCCCGATGGAGTCCGATGTGGGTGTGTTGTTGTGCTGGACATCGGGCTGGACATCGGGCTGGACGTAAAGGGCGACCAAGACGACGAGCAATACGCTCCCGGCCATCATTGGCACTCGGTACTTCGAGACGAACTTAGACATCGCTCGCACCCCTTGGTGACCGGTTGGTGATCCACGCAACGCTGAACGCCAGAATGGAAAGAACCAACCCGAGAAGCCAAGTCCCTTTCAATGCCGGAACAGCGCCCGGGAACGAACTCGCGTTGTTGGGGTTCGTGCCGAACATGACTTCGTCCCCATCGTCGTAGCCGTCGCCGTCGGTGTCGGCCAAGAGCGGGTTGCTCCCGGTGTCGAATGCAGAGACGAAGTTGCCCGTGTTGGTCTCGTGGATGTCCAACGCCGAATCGTTGTCGTCGTCCTGGTCGCATTCGTCGCCCAGACCGTCCAGCTCGTTGTCTTCCTGCCCGTCGTTGGGGACGCCAACGCAGTTGTCATTGCCGTCAAGGTGGAGGTCTCGGTCTGCGTTGATCCCCATGCGGGTACCGGAGCCCGGCGGAACGCAGGTATAGGTGATCGGACCTTCGGTTGGTGCCAAGAAACGCAGGGAGAGGGGGCCAATCGAGCCGCCAACATCATCTCGAAAAACCGCGCCGTCATAAAACCAGCCTCTCGGCACACCTCCAATGGTTCCCTTTGCGATCAAGTCACACTCGTTGATGCCGGTACCCATGATCAGTGAGTCAAAGGATGTATCGGCGCGAGTCGTCAAGAGGTTAATGCGCGCCCCGGCAACCGCTGCGTTCGTGGCATCAAGAGTGACCTGTTGCCCGACGATCGGCGCAAGGTCGGTGTCAAACGCGTGCATGAAGTCTTCCATGTCCGAACGTTGTTGGTTCGTGAGCGTGTCGAAACCCGTATTAAAGTTGAACAGCGTAGGAACGAACCCCGAATGGCCAAAGCCAAAGCCACGGATTTGATCGCCGGCATTGAAGCCCACAATCCCGAACGAGATCCCAAACATCCCGACCTTCGTATACATGTTTCGCAGGTGTGGCACCTTCACGTTCTGGGTGCTGCCCTCCGGGTTCTGCCCGCCGTCCGTTCCGAAAAAGCCGTCGACCGGAGACTGGCGATGACAGAGTTCACACGTGAACGCGTCGTTGATCGCCGGGCCGGGGTCGATGTCCACATCATCAAAGACGGTATTGAAGGCGAGTTGCCCCGCGGCTTCACTCGTACTCAGGCTGTTGTTGAGGGCACGAACGGGATTCGGCGGCAGCATCAGTTGCATCGCAAAGTCGGCAAACGTCTGCATGTCTGTCTGATTCAGCGCGTCGTTCGCGCCGATCAAACCTTCAAAGGCCACGGAAAAGTTCTTGAACGCTCGCTCCTCGTCACAAGCGGCACCCGTCGCTTCGACGCACGAATCAACCCCCAAGACCCCATTCGCGCGATCTCCTCGCCAATGAAGCGCGCCGTGTGTCCCCATCCCACGAAGGGTCTGCGTCGTCATCGGGCCCTTCATCGGATGAAAGTCGTCGGCTCCGGTCGGGATTAAAAACGGGGCCGGCGGCACCATGGGGGCCGGCTGAAGATTGACTGTCACGACATCATCAGGGTTACCGAGGTCCCAAGCGAGATTATCGTTGTCACCAAAGATATGGCAGCTCGAACAAGATGCTTCACCATTGCCCGACGTAAGATCGGCGTCGTAAAGAAACGGTCGACCCAGCGACGCGCTTGACGGCTCGGGGTTGCTCATCGGGACGATTTGCAAGGTGTCATGGGTCGCGAGATCGACCACCGACATTTCGTTCTCAAAGCGCTCGAGAATGTAAAGACGATTGCGCGTTTCATCGAGCGCCATGCCGGCGGGCCCGCCGCCAACCGGAATGTAGTTGGCGCTGTCAGTGGTTGGATCAAAGGCGTTCGATTCGATCTCCGCGACATCAAATACGCCGATCTTGCCCGAACCATATGCAGCGACGTAAAGCGTCCCCGTGCTCGAGATCACCATCTGTAGCGGCGTTGCGAGGCTGTTTGTTTTTGCGGCCGGGTCAAGGTTTTCTTGAAGCAGTGAATAGTTGAGATGCTTGTTCAAGTGTCGCGGCTCGACCGTGTTCGCCGGAAGGTCAGTCAGCACCGAAATTCTGGACTCTGAGATATGACCTTGAACGGTGCTCCCGCCATGAAGCCCCGGTCCTTCGAAGCGCACTTCGTTCTGCATCTCAGTATTGGAAACCAAGATCTTGCCCGACACCGGATTCACCACCATATTAAACACGATGGTACCCGCGTGGTCGAACGTCTCGACGTTGGCCGGCGTGTCGTCGAGGGTATTCGCATTGAATCCGAAGACGTCGTGGTCGGGGAGTTCGAAGGGGATCGCGAGGTCCCAGTCCCGGCCCAGCTCGTCGTTCCATTCTCCCGTCGTGTTGTCTTTGCGGACAATCAAGCCGGTCTCCGGCGCGGGACCGCCTGCGGCGTTGTCATTCGGACCGGGTAACCCGCCGGGCATCACAAAGCCTGGGTTGCCACCAAAGCCAGGCGCATTGCAGGGAGCTGCCGCGGTGAACCCGTCGCAAACCGTTCGCTCGGGAATCACCGTCGTTTGATTCCCAGAATGAAAAGCGGCGACGTAAACCGTGTCGCCGGTGGGACTCACAGCGAGTGCGCGAGGTGTGTCGGAGAAAAACGAAAGAATGCGAAGCGGAGTTCCGCCGAACGTCGTGCCGAGACTTGTCGAGTCAAAAACCCAGACATCAGATCGGGGAATACTTGTGATGGTGAGCTGCGGATCCCCCGCACCGACGACCGCAGAAATAGAAGGGTCAGTACGCTGCTGACCGCGGTGCGCCGTACTGATGAATGCTCGGGTTCCGCCCGTACCGGCGAACACGATGTCCCGAGGTTCGTCACCGACGAGCAGGGTGCGCACGACGTTGGGTGTCGCGGCGTCGGGGTCCACGATGCTGATGCTGTCCGACATGTGGTTCACAACCCAAACCATGCCGTCCGGGGCGATTGCGACCGAGCATGGCTCGAGCCCGACCTGAACCGAAGCGCGAGCGACGAGCCCGGTGCCGGTCACATCGAAAATTTCGAGGCGATTGTCCGGAATATTGACAGAGTAAAGCGTCGCGCCATCAACGCTGAGTGCAACCGGGCGAACTGGACCCGTTTCGAAAAGCACATAGTCCATTGCGTGCACCGGACCGCTCGGCACGAGAGTGAACGCGGCTAGGAATAAATTAAAACTACAAAGCAGAATCCTCCGACACCCTTGCGTCTGCTGCGGCAAGAATCGTGAAACTTTGAACATCTCCGGCGTGCCTCCTGCTTGAACATCATGATCAGTCGTCATTTTCTTGAACCGTTCGGGTTCAGGAAAGTTTCGCATATAGGTGAAATCTCTCGAAGCACAATCGTCGCATTCGTGCGGGGTACGTTTTGAATTCGCATCGCTGCGAAGTGGAACAGGGTGGACTCGATATCGCCTCTGCGAACTTGAACGCCCGCTCAGGCGCGCCTTAACCCACCGAGAACGCTCGGCGTCCGAAATTGGCGCTGCTTGACAGCGAAAGGGGTGGAGGTGTCAACCCCGATCCGTCGCCGTGGCAAACCGGGCTGCGACGGAGTTGCGCCCCGAAACCTCGAACCGATCGGAGATGAGCCCCCTGGCAGACACAACCGCCCGAACAACCAAGACGGCGCGATGAAGTGAAGAGCGGGGTGACATTGCGATCATCTCGCTAAATCGATCCGAAAAACTCAACACCTTGACCCAAGAC
>JASDVE010000196.1:0-14284 GCA_041891195.1 Myxococcota bacterium
ACCCAACGTAGTCGCCACTTTTGCCGCGCTTCGGACGGGCGGGTTTACAAGCAGAGGGAGGGCGGGAAGAGAAATGCTTGCGCGGCGATCGCAAGATTCTCGCACCATACAGTCAAGACGCGCCTTCGTGTCTGCATGGAAGAACACGTCGTATTGGTTGAGAGAACCGGTGGCGTCGAGGTGAAGCGCGAGCGCGAGATGGATCGCGAAGGAAAGGCCCGCCAACAACATGGCGATCGTCCTTGCCGCCGGGGCTTTGCTCACTTCGACACCTCAAACGTTCGATTTAGCACCGCCGGAAAGTGGTGACGCAATGCCACGACATCACGGAGTGATAAGTGGGGTGTAGCGGGCCGAGTTTGACCGGACAAAGAAGACGGGTCGTCCACGCGATTCTCGCTTTGCAACGCGATGAGAGTTGCTTCGTAGTTGTATGCGAATTGCTCAAACGTGATGGGTCATGCGCGGCACAGGGTGTATATGTCCAAGAATACTGGAAACATTCCCGCGTGGCCGTCCCCGCTTCGCAATCTCCGCTTGTGATCGTGCCAAGCAGCGAATGGCCGTAGTCCTCACAAAACCTGTTCGCCTGAACACGAAGGCGGACACGCCGCGAATCGGAGAGGCAGAGGCCCCGTCGCCAAGTGAGCCCGTGCCCGCGATTCCCGAATCCGCTCTTGGAGTTGACGCGGCGCGCTGAGAGTGACGTAGAGCTTGAGGCCCGGGAGCAGCTCTTTGACCGTGTCGAGGTGGAGAGCCAGCGGGAAAACGAAGCTCAGATCTCTCAAGCATTTAAACGCGACGCGTCCTGCCAGTGCGTCATCAACGAATATGAAGCCTGTTACGGGGACCCGATGGCGATCTACGCAACGCTTTTCCGCCGATCGGTTTCGTGGGAACCCGCATTGGCCTCATGGTTTTATTCGTGTTAATTCACCTGCTGAACGACTCGCTGCATCTGGGCGCGCTCGCCTGAGCTGCTGGTGATGGCCCAAAGCAAACCATGAAGTCAAAAGTTCAGATCGCGACTTGAGATCGCGTCCAATTCGATGGAGGTCAGTCATGTTTCAGACGAGTTGCCACAGTGACGCCAGCCGTGGTGGGTTCGCGAACCGCGCCTTCGTCGCGCGTGCGCGGAGGGTCGGAGCGCTTCATGTCTGCATCCTCGTCGTCGCGTTATTTGCAGCATCGATCGTGCAAGCGCGCGTGGAAACCATTCTCTGGACACACTCGCTCGATCACGTTGCTGGCTTTCGCATGTATTTGAGCGCGGGACCCGGTCCGTCTGGGAGCGTGGGGATCGCAGATATCGCCATCGCAGAAGCGGCGCAAAACCAAGGCGGCGTCTTCTTTCATTCGATCAATGTCCCCGACGAAGAAACCGTCTACATCACCATGACCGCGTACTCCGATGAAACCGTCGAATCGATTCGCTCGAACGAGAAAATCTTGGCGCCGCCCGTCATTTCCGACAGTGAGGTTGATGGTGTGCCCGCCCCCGACGACCCGACTCGCTTCGAGTTCACGACCCCGGTGAGCCCGTACCCTGTCAACATGGGAGCAAGCGCAGACGAGCTGGCGGGCGACGGTCGCACTTGGACTCGGTGCGCGGGCCTCTGGAACACCGGCTTCGCGAACACCGTGGCGGGCGACACCAAGATCCTCGGCACCAACGTTCCCGCGGTTTACCAAAGCAGTCGAACCGATCCGGCCTCGGGCGACGAGATGAAGCACAGCTTTCCGCTTCCCAACGAAGCGTATCGAGTGCGGCTGCATTTCGCTGAACATATCCACAGTGCGGTGCAGCAGTGCATTTTCGAGCGTGCGGGTCGTCGCCTCCATTCTGCAGTTGTTCGCAATATTTCAGTCGACGTGGCGGATGGAAGCCCCAAAGTTGAATTCATAGACTTGCCAGGCCGCTCGGACCCGACCGGGATGGGCATCGAAGTGGTAAGACGCGTTGCGCTCGAAGGCGAAGTTCTTACGCGCCCCGGTAAGCCGGTGGTTCTCAAGCTCCAGTAGCACGGGCTCGGCGCACAGTGTCCCTTCGCGCGAATGGACTGAGCAGTCCGTACAAGTCTGTGTGCTGGCAACGAACAGGCAAAGAGCGAGGCTCGAATGCGTTGGGGCTCGCTCTTTGGTTTTGCGCGTCGCCCCGCCCCGACAAAGCGAGCTTTAGAGGTCTGCAGCCGGGTTGTAGGGCCCTGCGCAGGGGTGTAAGTTGCTGCCGCGCTGGCCTTCGCCGCGCAAATGTTTCCAGCTTCAATCGCGCATCACCCGTCGACCCAGCGCGATTCGACACTTCGAGGAGTTTCCATGAGTGACCCCAGATATCCGCTTTCAGGCATCCGCGTCATCGAAAGCTCGATGCTTGGCCCCGCCGCGATCACAACCCATCTCGCAGACTTAGGTGCCGAAGTCATTAAGGTCGAACCGCCCTCGGGTGACTATGTCCGCGAAATGACGTGGCCCATTATCGAAGGGGTTTCGCTGCTTCATCTCCACATCAACCGTGGCAAGAAGAGCATCACTCTCGACCTCAAGACAACTGAAGGGGCCGACATTTACCGTGAACTCGTGAAGGGAGCGGACGTTGTGGTCGAAGCCATGCGGCCCGGCTCACTCGCGCGTCGAGGGCTCGGTTACGACGACCTCAAGGCGCTAAACCCCAAGATCGTGTTCATCAATATTTCGGGTTATGGGATGACGGGCCCTTACGAAAACCTTCCGTCTCACGGCATTGCGTTTGACACTTGGGCCGGATTAGTCAATCCCACCTACGACGAAGACGAGTTCTGTTACATCCCCGAGCACGCATCGATGGGCATGCACGCGGGTCCTTTGTTCGGCGCGCTCGGAATCCTCGCCGGCGTCCTTAGAGCACGGGATACCGGCACTGGGTGCATGATGGAAATTGGTCAGTCGGACGCGGCTGCGTACATGGACTGGTACCGAAGCGAATCGTGGCGCGCGTACGAGCGGCCCGAATCGGAAGTCACCGGCAACAAATCGGACAACTACGAACGCCGTGCCCCAGGAACTGCGGGCATGAAGGAAGGGGTTCGGTACCAGATGTACGAATCGAAGGACGGCCACGTTCTCTTTATGGCGAGCGAGCAGGCGTTTTGGAAGAACTTCTGCGAAGGCGTCGGGCGCATGGAATTGTTTGAAAAATGGCCGGGTTCGAAGTTCGCCGATCACGCCCGGGGCAATCGCGAACTGCAGGTGATCTTGCGAGACATCTTCAAGACCAAGACATCAAGCGAATGGATCGAGTTCAGCAGTTCGCAGAACACCCCGATCGCACCGGTCAATACGCCGAAGACCCTGGCGGATGATCCGCAGTTCAAGGTGCGTTTCCCCCACTACCCGGCGAGCGAGCACGGTGCGGACATGATGCCGCTGCCGCTCAAGATCCAGAATGAAGAGCTCCCGATTCCCACGATGGCGCCAACGGTTGGTGAGCACAATGATGCCGTAATGGCAGACGTACTCGGCTACGACGCCGACAAGATCGCGCAACTTAAAAGCGCGGGCGCGTTCGGCAAAGCGTAAGCATGAGCCGGATGAACGGGCGGCAGGTTCTAGTCGTTGGGGCAACGTCGGGCATTGGCCTCGCGACGGCGCGCGCACTCGCGAGCGAGGGAGCGCGTGTTGCATTGAGTGCGCGCCGTGCCGAAAAACTCGACGCCGAAGTTGCTGCGCTTGGAGCGCAGCACATCGCCGTGCCGTGCGATGTCCGAGACGCCGAAGCGTGTAAGCGTGCTGTGGCGCAGGCCGTCGACGGACTCGGAGGCCTAACCGACTTCGTCTACACCGCGGGGTCCGCGACGCTTTCGAACGTCGCCGACGCCACGTCCGAACAGTGGCGCCAAGCCTTCGAGATCAATGTCGTCGGCCCATCGCTGCTCACGAGTGCCGCCCTCCCCCATCTTGCAAAGTCTCGCGGACGTGCACTCTATGTTTCTACCGTCGCAAGCGAAGACCGGCCGCCGCGTCGCGGTCTCGCACTCTACTCCGCCACCAAAGCGGCGCTCAACCGGATGATCGAATCGTGGCAGGAAGAAGAGCGCGCGGTCGGCTTCACGCGTGTGACGATCGGCGACACGCATGCGACCGAGATGGCGAAGGATTGGGATCCGGCTGCGACGGGTGAAATTGTGCGCGAGTGGGTGGCAAAAGGTTTTCTCTACGGACGCACGATGGCGCCGGAAGACGTGGCACTACACCTCGTCGACTTGCTTGCGCTGCGCGAAACCGTTCCCTTCTCTTCGCTTATCCCGCGCTACCCCGAGCCGTAGCGCCCGGTTTCGCTAGCGGCACCCGAAGCACGAACTCGGGCGCCAAGCGGAGAACCGCCGCAACGCGCATGGCCGCTGCGAAGTCCGTTAGTCGAACTTGGCCTCGTTGTCGGCAAACAACTGCGCGAGCTTGTTCGCCGCGGTGTCGTACGCCGAAGCATCTGTCCAAGTGTTCTTCGGGTTGAGAATGTCGGCCGGAACGCCTTCGCACTGCGCGGGGATATTGAGGCCAAAGAACGGATCGGTCGTAGTCTGGGCTTCGGCGAGGCTGCCGTCGTGTATCGCGTCAATGATGGAGCGGGTCCAGGCGAGCTTCATGCGCTCACCCACCCCGTAGCCGCCGCCGCTCCAGCCCGTGTTCACGAGCCAAGCATTGGTGCCGTGGGCTTCCATCTTCTTTGCAAGCATTTCGCCGTAGACCTTGGGGTGTCGGACCAAAAAGGCCGCGCCGAAGCAGGCGGAGAACGTCGCTTCCGGTTCCGTCACACCGATCTCGGTGCCGGCCACCTTGGCTGTGTAGCCCGCGAGGAACTGCTTCATGGCCTGCTCGGGCGAGAGGCGGCTCACCGGCGGCAACACGCCGAAGGCGTCGCAGGTGAGGAAGATGATGTTCGTCGGGTGGCCACCCACGCACGGTTCGACGGTGTTGGGGATGTAGTGGATCGGGTAGGACGCGCGCGTGTTCTCGGTGAGCGAGTTGTCGGTGTAGTCGACCTTTCGGTCGTTTTCGCCGTACACGACGTTTTCGAGCACCGTACCGAAGCGAATCGCTCGGTAGATGTCAGGCTCCTGCTCTTCGGTCAGGTTGATCGCCTTTGCGTAACAACCGCCTTCGATGTTGAACACGCCCTGCTCACTCCAGCAGTGCTCGTCGTCTCCGATCAGGAAGCGCTTCGGGTCGGCGGAAAGCGTGGTCTTGCCCGTGCCCGAAAGCCCGAAGAAGATCGAAACGTCTTTGTCTGCTCCGAGGTTGGCGCTGCAGTGCATGGAGAGGACGCCCTTGTCGGGCATCAAGTAATGCATGATCGAGAACACGCCCTTCTTCATCTCTCCGGCGTACTGAGTTCCAAGAATAACGAACTCGCTCTTTTCGAAGTTGATGGCAACGCTCGCGTCGCTGTCGACGCCGTCTACCGATTCGTCAGCGGCTTGCGCGCCCGCGTTGAAGATCACGTAGTCGGGCTCACCGAAGGTCTCGAGCTCTTTTTCGGTGGGGCGCATGAGCATGTTGTGCATGAACAATGCGTGGTATGGGCGGGAGCAAATGATGCGGATGGACAGGCGATAACGCGGGTCCCAACCCGCCCAACCGTCGACGACATAAATGCGCTCGCGGCCCTTCATGTAGTCGAGTGCGAGGGTACGGTTTTTTTCAAATGAATCCGAGGACAGGGGCATATTGATGTTGCCCCACCAAATGTTGTCGTGGCTGTCCGGGTTGTCGACGATGCGCTTGTCCTTTGGACTGCGGCCCGTCTTTGCAAACGAATTGGCGACCAATGCTCCATCGGACGTGATGAAGCTGCCGTCATACGCGAGACCGTGCTCATATAGCTGTGCGGGCGAGAGGTTGCGGTGGATTTCCTTCGTCGTGATCCCGTACTGACTGAGGTCGATCTCTTGTGACATGGGTGACTTTCCTAACTCTCTCAATAGAGGGTGTAATGAGGGGTTCAATACGTCGTTGAACGCGTGGTTAACAGAAGTGCTGCTCGCACTAGAAACCGTGAATGTCTAGTTCGTGCAGAAAGCCGAACTGCCCGTCCAGCTTGGATCGGGAAGGCGCGATATTAGCCTTTCGAAACCGTGTGGCTGCCCCTTTTGAGTCCGGAAGTGTCGAAGATTTTCGGTGTGGAGACGCGACCTTGCGTGCCCCTGGAATGGCTTGCGTTCCGTCGTTTCGAGAAGAGGGGGAGCCAGGGACGACTGGCCTGCCTGTTTTGCCTGGGTTGCGAGGCCACTAGCATGAAACCCCCGGGGACCGTCCTGCTCCCCGGCCGACCTGACCGAATCACGAACCCAAGCGGTGTCTATGAGATGCGTACCGAGTTGCACGTCGACACAAGCAGTCTTGAACGTGAGGGGGCGGTTCGACGCGCCGAACTTGCCTACGCGCGGTGCCGAGGCTCGTCGACGAACATCATCACCATAAATGCCGCGCTTAGCTGAAATGCGATTGCGACCACGAACAGGCTCGGCTTCGAGAATCCCACGGCGATCGCGCCCCCGAGGAGCGGACCGATGAAACCGACAAATTCTTGAGCTGAGTTCGCCACTGCGATCCGGACCGGCAAGTCGGAGCGCGAGCCGAATTCCAGCGCCATGTTATGGGACGCCATCTCGAAGCCCCCCATCCCGGCCCCCACTGCGAGGAAGCAGAGCGTGAACCCAAGCAGGTTGCTCGCGATCATGATGGCGGCGGCACCGAGGATCCAGACGCCGAGGGACGCCAAGAAGACGAGGCGGAAACCGGTGCGGTCGCCCATCACGCCCCACCCGAAATTTCCGGTCGAGTTGGCGACGATGAACGCAGTCGAGAGAATGCCGATGGCCTCGCCGCTGGGAATCGAACCGCCTCCGTCCCCAGAGACGCCGATCACATCACCGACGTAGAGGATGTAGAAGGGCACCGCCATGCGGCCCATCGTGGCGAGCGCCCGCCCCGTGAAATACAACGTAAAGGGCCGGTCCGAGCGCAACAATGCGGGGAGCTCGCGCAGCCGACTCGCGAGCGAGACTTGTGCACGCACCTCTGGCGGCACGGGCTCTTTGATCAGCATCAGCATGGCGAGCCCGAGACACGTGAGCCCAAATGCGATGAGGAAGGTCACCGCGTATCCATTCCCCGCGACATTGGGCTCGACGAGGTAGCGCCCTCCCAGGTAGGCGACCCCGGCGGCGGTCAGCCCCGCCAATGTGGTCCGCACGCCGACGAGAAAGCCTCGACGTTCTACAGGGATGACCTTCGACATCAAGAAATTGAAGATGACGCCCTGCATCCCCATCAGGAAGCCAAAGAAGAACAAGAAGATCGCGATCGCGACCACGGTTGCTGGCGGCGCGAGAAAGAAGCCAGCGAGCGCGATGCCGAGCACCTGCAAGCGCATCCCGAGTCCGACCACGAAGCCGATCGGCAAAACTTTCTGGCGATGTTCGATGAGGTTGGCACCGAGCAGCGGCGACAGAAACATGCCCAGGTATTGAATGGAACGGCACAAGCCGACCACAAATTCTGAGCCCGACAACAGCATCACGTAGGCGGGCAGAAACGTAGGGGCGTTGACGAGGCGAAACCCGGTTTGGCCCAACAGACCGTGGAAGAGGTGCGCTGCAAAGTTGCGCGGAAGGTCCCGCTCGACCTGGGCGCGATACAACGCTTCGCGCTCGGCTAGCGACTTTGGGGCGGGGTCTGGACTCACCATCACTTCATAGTTGGCCCACGTATGCGAGTCGCGCCAGGGGTAATCGCGATAGTGTTCGGCATCACCCTTTTGATGGAGAAATTGATGAGTTCACAGACAACAGGTTTGACCCGTGTGGTTCCCGGCGCCGACGTTCCGTGGGTGTGGATGGGAAGCCCCGAGAGCAAGGTCGAAATGAAGCTTCTGAAATGCGGGGCCGAAGACGGAGTTTGCAGCTTCCTAAACCGCTTTCATCCAGGCTTCCTTGCTCCGAAGCATCTTCACTTGGGCGAAGTGCACGCTTACACGATCCAAGGCACGTGGCACTACCTTGAATACGATTGGACTTCGGGCCCGGGAGACTACGTGTTCGAACCGCCTGACACGATCCACACATTGAAAGTGCCGGACAAAAACACCGAACCCACGATCGTCTTTTTTACGGTCGCGAAGGGGATGGATCTCTATGACGGCGAAGGCAACGTTTTCATGCGACAAGACGCCGCCGGCATGGAAGCCGTCTACCGTGCCGGCCTCGCGGAACAGGGACTCGACTTCCCCAAGTCCATCGTCCCCTAGCCCGCACACCCCGAAGCGTGCCGCTTATCCGGCCATCATTCCGTTGTCGATGCTGAAGATCGAACCGTGCACGCTCTTCGCTTCGTCGGACGCGATGTAGGCGACTGCGGCCGCGATTTCAGAGGCATCGCTCATACCGCGCAGTCCCACGTATCGCTGCATCAGTTCGAAGTCCATGTCGGCGGGAAATTCGATGCTCTGCGTAAGCGAAGTCGTCGTGCCGCCGGGTGCGATCGCGTTGATCCGGATGTTTTGCTTCACGTACTCGATCGCGAGGGCGCGGGTCAAGTTCACCAGGGCGGCCTTGCTCGAGCAGTAGGCCGACGTAAACGCCTGCCCCATCAGTCCAGCATTCGACGCGATGTTGACGATGTTGCCCCCGGATTCGATCAAGTGCGGGATGGCGGCCTGTGAAAGAAAGAACGGAGCGTCGAGGTTCACTGCGTGGATCAAGCGCCAGTCTTCTTCGGTGACGTGGGTCGCCGAAGCAAAACGAACGATGCCCGCCACGTTGGCCAGTACGTCGAGCTTGCCAAATGCCGCGACGGCGGCGTCGACAACTTCGAAGCAATTCGCGCGCGCGGTCACGTCTGCGGTCAGCGCCTGAAGCGTTCCGCCCGCTTCCTTGATGATCGACTCGGTTTCCGCGAGACCTTCGCTGTTGATGTCTACGCCAAAGATCGATGCCCCCTCGCTCGCGAGTCGCACACAGGTGCTTCTCCCAATACCGCTTGCAGCGCCGGTAATCAAAGCGACCTTGCCGTTGAATCGAGTCATGGGGTTTCTCCTGAAAATTGAATGCTGCCGGCTACGCGGTGTGTCGGTTCAGCGAAGTGAGAAGAAGGTACTGTGGCTTTGCGTGGGGGCGAGCGAATGCGAGCATGGCGTCAATCGTGCGGCAGGGCGCCCGCTTCAACGAAAGTCTTTGCGGGCCTTTTGGCGCCCGTCGCACCAGGGCTTGCTCTTCGACGGTCCACGGCGGCACAGCGTGGCCCAATTTTCGTGCTGTCGTTCGAGCAAAGTTTCGTTGATCTCCAATGCACACTGCCCCCGCACTTCTCCGCCCGCGCACTTCTTCAACCTCCCAATCCACTTGCGAGCTTGATTCGCTACTGACCCGACTCGGCACGTCGTTGTAGGATGGGTCCGCAATCTTGATTGCGCTCCGATCGAAGCGGGGCGCAATTGCATGGAGGAGTCGCGCTCATGTCCGTACGTAAGAAAATTCAGACTGGCTTTGTGGTCTTGGGGATCGCCGCAGGGTCAATCGCGTCGCCCGCCTGTGCGGAAAAACTTCAAGTCGTGAGTCGTGACGCCCAGATCATGCACGTCCTCGATCAGTACCTCGACGCCCTCAACGCGTTGGACATGGATGCTCACGTCGCGACGTATCACTTCCCCCACTATCGCCATGCAAGTGGCGTGATTGCGGTCTGGCGTACGCCTCTTGAAGCGATGCCGATCTTGAACGTGCCCAAGGCCGAAAGGCGTGCCCGAATTCGCGACGCTCTCGCACCAGACTGGCATCGAAGCGCCTGGACTCGGCGCGACATCGTGCAGGCTGACGACACGAAGGTCCACGTGGTGACGACCTTCGTGCGACTTCGCGAAGACGGCGGTCAAATCGCTTCCTACGACTCGCTCTACGTCCTCACCTATCAAGGTGATCGCTGGGCCATCAAGGGGCGATCAAGCTTCGCCCCATAGTGCGGCGCTGCCGATCGGTTGCTTGCGCGGACCAAGGCTCTAGTCGATGTCGACCCAGCGCCGTTCGGCTGCGGACAAGCGAATCGCGTCCAAGACCTTTTGTCCCTCGTACCCGTCGGCAAATGTTCCGGGTGCCGGGTCGTTGGATGCCTGCTTGCCTTGGATTCGGTCGCGCATGATTTCACAGAGCTTTGTGTACGGCGCCAAGTCGAAACCGGCGGCGTGCAAGTGGTCATACGTAGTTGACATGAACTCAGCGGGCGGCGGCGAAGGCGCGTCGTTGACGAGATCTTCCGGGACGTCGAGCGTCTTGATCCCCTGCGCGTTTGCCACGGTGACGTTGTCGCCCTCGATCGAAAGTGTTCCCTTGTTGCCGTAGAACTTCGAACAGATGACTGGCATTCCCCACGCCCCCGCCGTGCTCTGCAGCACGCCCTCGGTGCCGGACTTCATGCGGAAGTGAATGATGTACGAATCCTCAGTACTCCAGTCGCGGTCGGACACCAGGGGAAGCGATGCGCTCACCCCGGCGAATTCGCCCAGCGTCGCACGAAGTTGGTCGATAACGTGTGACGCGTAAGCGCCCAACCATCCGCCACCCTCCTGGTCCATGGACCACCACGCCGGGACTTCGCCCGAAGGGTCTGCGAGCACCGGGACGTTCATGGTGAAGTTCACCAGCCGGGCTTCGCCGATCAAACCTTCTCGCACGCTACGCGTTGCGAGTGCCTGGCCAGTAGAAAAACGAAACTCGGTCCCCAGCATGTGCACAATGCCAGCAGCTTCAGCGGCATCGAGCATCTGCTTGCCTTCTTCGGCGCTGCGCGCGAAGGGCTTCTCGCACAACACATGCTTGCCTGCCGCGATGGCCTCGAGCGCAATTTCGCAGTGGGTGTGAGGCGGAGTCGCGATCGTGATCAAATCGACACCCGGGAGCGCCAGTGCTTCGGTGAGAGAAGTCAGCCCGTGTTCAATGCCAACTTTGTTTGCGCGGTCGCGTGTTTTATCGGGGTTGCGACCTACGAGAGCCTTCGCCTCAATGCCCGCGCCTCGCAGCGCGCGCAAATGGGTAAGCACACCAAAACCGGTTCCGACGATCACGGCGCCAAGGGGTTGATTCGACATGGGGACTCCTGTTGAAAGAGTGGCGACCGTTAGCTCAACCAACGGCCGGCGTCATATCGCGTATCGCGTGCGCCACTGAGATTGTCGACGCGGTACGCTGAGAACTTCTTCATTGTGATAGGCCCCCAACTCCAGAAGTCGAACCGATGACGCAGCCCCCTGAAATCTTGGCCGTTCACGCCAACGCGCAATCCGACAAACTGACATGGCTCGAAGACCCGCCCAAAGGTGCATACGGGAATGTGGTGTGGTGGACCGATCGCGACCTGCCCGAAGAGGCGAACCGGCTCGTCACGGGCAAACTTGAGCAGGCTCTTCACAATTCTTCCGTCACGAAGCAATTGGCCTGGGCTTCGAAGCCGCTCGTCGCGGATTCTTCCAAGAACAAACTCGTCGACTCAATGGAGCGGTGGGTTTCCTAGCCGCCGAGAAATCCGCCGTTGATGTTTAGGGTTTCGCCCGTCACCCAACCTGATTCGTCAGAAACCAAGTAAACAATTCCACTTGCAACGTCGTCAGCGGTTCCGATGCGCCCGACCGCATAGCTGCGTCCCATGTCTCGGCCCTGCAAGAATTCTTCGGGTACTGTGTCGACAAGGCCCAGCGCAACCGCGTTGGCGGTAACCCCTTTGCGACCGACTTCTTTCGCCAAGGTCCGTGTAAAGCCTTCGACTCCTGCTTTCGCCGCGCCGTAGTTCGAAGAACCATAGTGGCCAAACCGCGCGGCGTCCGAAGAGACCGAGACCACGCGACCAAACCCGCGCTCCACCATGCCGTCGACAACAGCACGTGTGCAGTTAAAAACCCCAGTGAGGTTCATGTCGATGAAGTGCTTCCAAGATTCGGGAGGCGTATCCCGAAACGGTGCGGGCATGGCTTGATCCGGCGTTCCGCCTGCGTTGTTGACCAGGATGTCGATCCCGCCGAATTCTTTCTCCACAACGTTGGCACCGTTTTGGCAATCCTCTAAGGATGTGACGTCAAACGGGCACGCGAGGGCTTGCCCACCAGCATCGACGATTGCGGCCGCGGTCGCCTCAGCGTTTTCCGCGTTGATGTCGTTCACGCCCACAGCCGCACCCTGTCGCGCAAGTGTCATCGCGATCCCGGCGCCGATTCCTCGCCCAGCCCCGGTGACGAGTGCAACTCTATTGGTTAGATCAAACATTCCGAATCTCCATTCTGCGCAGTGAAAAGTACGGCGACGAGTGGTTCTATGGGTCGGGCGAGTTCTTCATCCTACCGGACGGCGCTATTTGAGGACCTTGCTCGCGACCAACTCGAGGCTTTCCCACGCCAGATCGGGAGGCAGCCCGCCACATAACGGCTGCAGGAGCAACACGCCGAACTGGGCAATATAGTCCTTGGCTTCGTCGGGGGTGAAGACCCGATACGCACCCTTCTGTGCCTTGAGTTCGTCGACGGTCTTCGCGATCGACTTCGCGGCCGAAGTCGAGTCGATCATCCATTCTGCGTACGCCTTTGCATCGTGAAGCAGGTGTTCACCGATCTGCGCCCAGGTGCGATCGGGATCTTCGGAGACGAAAGCGGACGTCACCATGCCTTGAGGTGGGTTGATGCACATGCCCGGCGTCTTGCCGAGTTTTTCGCATTCCTCTTTGTACATCGATTCGAGGTCGGGGTTGAGGCCCTGGGCGAGCATTCCCATGTCGAAGCGCGCGGCGCGTTGGATCGCCGCCGGGCTATTACCGCCCATCAAGAGCATGGGTCCGCCCGGTGTTGCGGGCTTCGGCATGATGCGGACCGTGCGGCCCTGGTATTCAAAGGGCTCGCCCGTCCACGCGCTCCGCATTGCGGTAAGACTCTCTTCCATCCGCTTGCCGCGTCCTTTTAACGAGCGATCAAACAACGCGTACTCGCGTTCGACATAGCCGACGGCAGTCACGTATGAAACGCGTCCTTCACTCACCAAGTCAAGCACCGCCATGTCTTCCGCCAATCGAAGTGGGTCATGGAGCGGCACGATGAGCGCCCCGACTTGGATCGGAATCGTTTTGGTTCGACCCGCGATCGCACTGGCAAACACAAGCGGCGAAGGCAGGTAACCGTCGTCTGAACTGTGGTGTTCGGAAACAACAATCTGAATGGCGCCTTGTTCTTCGCCCCAGGCCGCGATCTCGAGTGCGGCCTTGTAGAGGTCTTGAGGGCTGGCCGGGCTGAAGGCCGGGGCTCGCATGTCGAAGCGCATCAGAAACATCGTGTCTCTCCATTTTAGTCTTGTGTCGCGAAAACTCGCGATGCCAAAAAACGTCCAGAAGATAGAGAACGTTGCGCGCAGGCGGGATTGCGAAATTGCGCGCACGGGACATCTTCTCGCCGTTTGAGCCCGGCTCGCGTACGGCAATCCACGATTGCACGGTTCGCTTTCCTGGGTGACGCTCTACGCTGTATTTACCAGGAGAAGCCTCGTGGCAGCAGCTGCAAACGAAATTGAGATCATTCTCGACTCACCCGAAGTCAAAGCGGACCCGTATCCGATCTTGCACCGGCTGAGAAAAGAAGACCCGGTCCACTGGGTTCCAAGCATGCAGCTTTGGCTCGTGACGCGGCACGCGGACATCAAGAAACTGTTCACCGACCCGCGTGTGGTTCCGGACCGAAAGGCGCACGAGTTTTATACGCCCGCGCCCGAAGGTTCGTACATCCGCTGGATCGAAGAGTCTGGTTTGTTCGCCATCCCCACAAAGGAACACCATCGCCAGCGACGACTGCTCGCGAGTGGCTTTACGCCCCGAGGCGTCGCGCGCATGGAGGGCCAGGTCAATGACGTGGTCAAGCGTTGGGCCGAGCCGCTGAAACAGCGCACTGGCGTGGTCGACATCATGAGCGAGTTCACAAGCCCGATCCCGAACGCGGTCATCAGCGCCATCACCGGAGTCGGCGCCCCGGGCAATGACGAAAGACGCTTTAGCCTCATGGCACAAGAAGTCGTGCAGGGCTTCTTTGGTTTTGTTGACGACGAAGTGAAGGCTCGAGCCGAACGCGCGTTTCTGGAACTCAGCGGTTGGGTGCGTGACACGATCGAAGAGCGTCGTCGCGAACCGAAAGACGATTTGCTTTCCGACCTTGTGAACGCGCGAGACGGAGACGATCGCTTGAGCGACGACAACATTGTTGCGCAAGTGGCAGCCTTGCTCGCCGCTGGAAGCG
>JASDVE010000196.1:14294-21755 GCA_041891195.1 Myxococcota bacterium
ACCATACAATGAAAGGGGTGTCTTCGTCGAAATCACCACGCTTCTCGAACATCCCGAAGAACTCGCAAAGTTGCGCGCGGATCGGTCGCTGATTCCTCAAGCGGTTGATGAGATCTTACGGTTCGGCTTCGGAGGAGTCGGCGGCATGCAGCGCTTTGCAATCGAAGACTTCGAATTTCACGGCAAGCAGATCCGCAAGGGCCAGATGCTCATTTTGAGCCTGGGCGGTGCAAGCCATGACGCGGAGGTCTATCCCGACCCCGAAACTTTCGACATCGATCGGGCACCGAAGGAACTGCTGACCTTCGGCGTAGGCTCTCATTTTTGCCTGGGGTCGAACCTCGCCAAGGGTGAGCTCAAATGGATGATCGAAGCGGCGCTCGACTTCTTGCCCCTGGGCGCGAAGGTGCTGCGGGATCAGATGGAATTTCAAAGTCTCGGGATCTTCGATCGCGCGACGGTGTGCCCGATCGACTTTGGGCCGGTAGCTTCCGGTAGCAAATAGTAAGGCGGTGCTGGACGTTCCTTCGTTTCAAGTATCCCTGTACGTCGAACGTCCTTCTATGGGAATAGAAGACGTCCTATAAAAATAGAAGACGTCATCGAGACAAAACGACTGATAGACTGCTCCGCCTCGCATCGCACCCTCCAATCTTTACACGCGTGAAAGGAACACCATGTCTACTGAGATTCGCTCGTTCAAGATCGAAATCCCCGAAGCAGAAATTGAAGACTTGCGCCGCCGACTGGCTTCGACGCGCTGGCCCGAAAAAGAACTCGTCGACGATTGGTCTCAGGGAATTCCGCTTTCATACGTGCAAGAAGTTTGCGCGTACTGGGGAGAGAAGTACGACTGGCGTTCCCGCGAAGCACTCCTCAACCAATGGCCGCAGTTCATGACCGAGATCGACGGCATCGACATTCACTTCATCCACCTCAGGTCAAAGCATGAAGACGCGATGCCGCTGGTGATTACGCACGGCTGGCCCGGCAGCGTTGTGGAGTTTCAGAAGGTCATAGGTCCGCTCACCGACCCGACGGCGCACGGAGGCGACGCGAGTGATGCATTTCACGTGGTCTGCCCCTCGCTCCCGGGTTACGGCTTTTCTGGCAAGCCAACCAAGACGGGCACGAGTGTCGACAAGATCGGCGCGATGTGGGGACAACTCATGGCGCGTCTCGGCTACGAAAAGTACGCCGCCCAGGGTGGGGATTGGGGCGCAATGGTGACAAGTGCAATTGGAATCCAGGACACCGAGCATTGCCTCGGTATTCATCTCAATATGCCGATCGTCGCTCCCGACCCGGAAACCATGAGCGATATGACCGAACAAGAAAAGAGCGCACTGGCGGGTATTGCGCACTACACCGAACAGGGCTCAGGCTATTCCAAGCAACAGTCAACGCGTCCGCAAACTCTGGGTTATGGACTGACCGACTCCCCGTCGGGCCAAGCGGCGTGGGTGCTCGAAAAATTTCACGCTTGGACGGACTGCAACGGCCATCCGGAGAACGTGCTCGGGCGCGACGAGTTGCTCGACAACGTCATGCTCTATTGGCTGTCCGGCAATGCGGCGTCTTCGGGGCGTTTGTACTGGGAAAGCTTCAACAGCGTCGCGATGGATGACATCACGATCCCGGTTGGATGCAGCATCTTTCCGAAAGAGATCTTTCGCTGTTCTAGGCGCTGGGCGGAAAAGCGTTTCAAGAACATCATTCATTGGAACGACATGAAAGAGGGCGGACACTTCGCGGCGTTCGAACAACCCGAAGCCTACGTGGATGAAGTTCGAACCTGTTTTCGAAGCTTGCGTTAGCGGGGCTGCTCATCCCAATGACCGACGGCGCTGCGGCGA
This sequence comes from Myxococcota bacterium, assembly GCA_041891195.1. Classification (GTDB taxonomy): domain Bacteria; phylum Myxococcota_A; class UBA9160; order UBA9160; family UBA4427; genus DUBZ01. The sequence goes on from JASDVE010000196.1 coordinate 16,151, forward strand.
CCGAAAAAGAGCGCTGGGGCATCGATGGCCTTTCTTTTGGCGTCGCGCTCGGTGGCGTGAGCAACAGCCGCGAGTGGGTGCGGAACCTTGGATGGGTGGATTTCGCAGAGAGCTGCGGGCTGCATTCGATCTGGGTTCCCGAGATGCACTTTGTTCCCGGCGGCTGCTCGACGCCGCTGCTCAACCTGGCCGCGATCGCGGCGAGGACGAAGTCGGTGCGGTTGGCCACGACCTCGCTGCTGTTGCCGCTCGCGCACCCGATCGACTTGGCTCGTGACGTCGCGACCCTCGATCACTTGTGTGCGGGCCGCCTTATCCTCGGGCTCGGCCGCGGCTTTCCGCAACATTTGTTCAGTGCGTTCAACATTGACCCAACGAGCAAGCGCGACCGCTTCGACGAGTGCCTCGAACAGGTGATGACGTTGTGGTCCGGCGAAGAGTGGAGTGCCGAACAAGCACGCTTCCACGAACTCGAACCCCAGCAAACTGCTGGCGGCGTGCGCCCGTTACAACAGCCCCATCCACCGCTGGCAGTGGCGGCGTTTGGTCGCAAAGGTCTCGCGCAAGCAGCGCGGTGGGGGCTTCCGTATCTCGCGTCGCCCATGGAACCCTTTGACCTCATTGCCGAGAACCTGGCATTCCACCGGGGCGAAAAGCGGAACGGGGCGCCTGCCGACGAAGCCGTGGTCCCCATCATGCGGACCATCTTTGTGAGCGAAGACCGTGACACGCTTGCAAAGGTGTACGCGAAGCTCGAAGCGGAGCGACGCCCTCCGTCCGTGAAACTTCCGAAGGCGATCGCTCGGGCTGCAGCCGCGCCGTTTGAAGAACGTGTTGTTGTGGGAAACCCCGACGAAGTACGAGAGCGACTCGCCCGTTACTGCAATGAGCTGAACATGAACCTCTTGATCGGACGTCCCCACATTGGCGGTGCCTCGCAAGCGCAGCAAGAAGCGTCGATGAGAACCTTGATCGAAGAGATTGTGCCGTCGCTTCAGTGATCCGGGTCGATCGTGCGCCTTACCACTTCTCTTTGAAGGGCCGCACGTCGAGTTCCCACGACCACGCCGTCGGGTGTTGGGTATGCATCGCCCAAAACGCACTCGCGATCGCGTCGACGTTGAGCATGCCCATTTCGCCGAGGCTTTCTTTTGCTTGGGGAAAACGGGTTTGAATCATTTCGCCATCGATCACCCCGTCGATCACGACGTGACCGACATGGATGCCTTGGGGCCCGAACTCCCGGGCCATCCCTTGTGACAGTCCGCGTAGCGCGGCCTTGGCCGACGCGAAGGCGGTGAACGGTGGACGAGCGCGCATTGATGCGGTGGCACCCGTAAATAGAATGCTCCCCGAGCCCTGCCCGACCATGCGGCGCGCGGACTCGCGTCCAACCAAGAACCCCCCCATGCAACAGAGCCGCCAGGTGTCTTCGAAAAATGCGTCGTCCATTTCGAGCAAGGGCTTCATGCGATTGTTGCCCGCGTTAAAGCCCACAAAATCAAGCGAGCCCCCTTCGTCGACGGCGCGGTCGAGCAAACGAACGACGTCCGACGCGACGGTGGTGTCGGTCGCCACCGCGGTCACTTTCCCACCCGCGGATTCGATTTCTTTCGCCACGAGGTCGAGTCGGCTCTGGGTCCGACCGGCAATAAATGTGTGGAGCCCCTCGCTCGCGGTTCGTCGCGCAATCGCTGCACCGAGCCCCTGGCTCGCTCCGACCCCGACTACGACCGCAACCTTGCCAATTTCACCGAGTGCCATGTTGGCCTTCTCCTTTGGTTTTCATGGGCCGCAGGCGCTGCGGCAGACCTAGAGGAACCAGTATAGATGCGATCTCCCGAAACCCGCTCGTCTCCGCACGGAGGTAGATGCTGGAGCCGATGCTACTTTTGGCGCGGTGAAGACACAGAGCGCCATCTCTTCGTTTCCTCGATCGGTCGTGATCGCCGGTATATTTGTGCTCGTTTTCATCTATGTGCTCGCCGCGTCCTATCACATTCATCGTGTGAACACGGAAATTGTGAAGGCGGACCAAGGCGCCTACATCTCATATGCACGCCAGATGGTCGCGACGCAGTACGACGTCGTCGGGGGGCGCAATCAAATGCCCCTCTACCCTGCCGTCGTGAGCCTCCTTGCGCGCCCAGACGAAACACCGGCCGAACTCTTCATACGCGCAAAGTATCTGAACGTCGCGCTTAGCCTCGTGGTGTTGTTCGGCGTTTTTGCTTTGGTGCGGCGCACGGTTCCGGCCTTCGAAGCCACCACCCTTACGCTTGTCGTCGCCTTTACGGTGTACGTCTATCGCGCGGGTTACGTGCAATCGGAACTCGTCTTCTACGGCTTGTTCTTCTTGTCGTTCTTGCTCGCGCTCTCGTTACTCGCCAAGCCCACGTTTCGTGTCGCTGCGCTTACCGGCGTCGTGTTGGGTGCCGCGTATCTCACGAAGGCGTCGGTCTTACCCCTGCTTGCTGCGTTTGTTTTCTGGGGATGCGTGGGGGCATGGTTCAAAGGAGCCCGAAGCGCAGAACGCTCGCCTGCTATTCGTTCGGGCGCGGCAGTTGTCCTCGTTGCGGTCGTGTTTCTCGTCACGGTCTTTCCCTACATCCAGACAAGCAAGGAGCGCTTCGGACACTGGTTCTACAACGTGAACACCACCATCTATATGTGGGCCGATTCTTGGGACGAAGTGAAGCGTGTCATGACTGGCACGGGAGACCGGGAACACTGGCCCGACGTCGCTCCCGAAATGCTCCCAAGCCCAGCCCGCTACTTCGCCGAACACACCACGCGGGAGATTGTGTCGCGCGTCGCCAACGGGTTGTGGACGAGCGAGTTTCGTCACTTGGTCGAGAAACCCTTTGGCTACGGCAAGTACCTGATTTTCTACTTCGTCGTGGCCCTTGTGGTGGCGGTTCGCTCGCGGGAGCGAGTTCGCGAGTTGTGTTTTGCCGATGGACGTTGGGTTCAGACGGCGTTCGTTGTCAGTGTCGTACTCGGCTACATGCTCGCATATGCGTTCTATTCCCCGATTGTCCGCGGACCGCGCCTGATCCTTGCACTCTATATCCCCACGATGTTTTCCATTTTTTGGCTACTGAGTCGCAAACCCATCGCCGAAGAACCATTGTGGACATCCGAACGGCATGAACTCCGCTTAGACCACGTTCATCTTGCCGCGCTCGCGATGCTTGGAATCGATTTGGTCTTTCGTCTGCCAACGGTCATCGTCACGTCGTTTGCAGGTGCGTAGCTGAGTCCCTGTACTGAATCCGCCCGGCGGCTGCGTATTGATTGACGGTTCGACGGACGTGGCCTAAAACCGAAACTTCTGATCACTTTGACCGAGATGCCACGATGACCGCAGCACAGCAGCCAGGGCCGACAACAGCCGAAAGCGCACTTGATGCGATTTCGAGCAGCACCCTGCGTGTCTTCGCCCTGCAGTCAGTTCTCGGCTTCGTCGCCTATGCGGTCGTGCTCGGCGGCCCGCTCTTCTTCGACGACAAACAGTTCATCGTCTGGAATGAGCACGTCACGAGTTTCGATGTTGGCGAAATCTATACGTCGAGTGTGACCGAAGGCGTCGGCTTTCAGTCCAACACGTACCGCCCCAACCAACAGGTCATCTACGCCGTGCTCTACAAGTTTTTCGGGACTTCGCCGGCTCCCTATCACTTGGTTTCGCTCGCGGTTCATGTCACGAACGCGCTACTGGTGTTTCTGTTGCTTGTCGCGCTCTCGTTGGGCCGAACCGGAAGCCTCGTTGCATCGCTCGTGTTCTTGCTTCACCCGGTGCAGACCCAAGCGGTGAGTTATGTGTCCGGCCTCGCGGGGCCGTTGCTCTTGCTTTTGCTACTCGGTGCGGTTTTGTGTTGGCTCAAGAGTCTCGAAGTTGAAAATACCCGGGAGCGCGCTGGATATCTCGGGTTGTCGCTCGTGCTTGTGGTGGGTACGTACTTGGTCTTGACGGGGCAAAGGAAGTGGACTCCATACCTCACCCTTTCTGTTGCTTTGATCGGTGTCTTCGCGGTGGGCTTTATGTCGCTGAAACTAACGGTGCTCAACTTTGCCGGCACCCCAGGGATGGTCGAGGGACACAACGTCTATACCGACAGCCTTGTGGTTCGACTCACAACGTTTGTAAGCGTTCTTCATCGCTACCTCGAATTGATCGTATGGCCCACCGCGCTGAGTTACTCGAAGCCAAAGATCATCTTCGCCTCGATTCTTACGCTGCACGGCGCACTTGGCGTTGCGATCGTTGGCGCGGCGGGCTTCGTGTTAGTACGCGCAAAGCAATACCCGCTGGTGTTCCTTGGTTGCGGATGGTTCTTCGCCGCGCTCGCACCTTTTTCAGGCGTGATTCCGCTGCCCTCGATGTACCTGGAACACTGGCTCTATGCGCCGATGGTGGGCGTCGTGATCTTGGTTGCGGGTCTTTATCGCACGTTCGCCGACGAGCGCCGAAGCCGCTTCGCCATTGTTGTGATTGGAATCTTGCTTCTCTTAATGATTCGGACGGGAGTGCGAAATTACGAGTGGGCCAACCCTGAGCGGTTCTATCTCGCGGACATGAAGGTCGCGGGCATGTCGGTACAGATGCTCAACAACCTGTCGCTCTACTTGACCGAGATCGGCGAAACCGACAGGGCCATCCAAGCCCTCGAGGTCATCATCGCGGCAACAGACACCTCTCCGGAAACCCACGACAATCTGGCGCGCATCTACGTTGACCTCGGTGAAACCCAAAAAGCGAAAACACATTTTCTTCGTGCCCTCGAGATTGACGCCTTCAACCTCAACGCCCTGATGGGCCTGCGGGCCCTGTACGACTCTCGCGGGGAAATTGCTGAGTCGATGAAGGTTGAACAGCAAATCCGCGCGATCGAGAGAGAAGAAAAGCTGTCGCGGTAGTCGCGGAGCAAAAGTGCGCCAACTCATGAACTTACACGCCAGCTTGCGTGTTAAAGGAAGGTGAGGTGCGCAAGTAAATTGGCGATGAAGAAGTAGGTTCTCGTTGCCGATACTTCCCCCAAGCCATACGATTGAAATCTTCTATCCTGCTTTGGTCCAACGGCCCGGTTCGCGAACATAGGACTTTGGGCAACGTCGATGACGTCGACCACCACGAGGGAACCAAGGGATGTCACGCACGCTCACCATTTTTATTGACGGCTTGCCTTTCGACCAGCTCGAAAAGCTTCCGTACTCAAGTCGCCTCGCAAGCAAGGGACGCCTAGTTCCGATCCTCGGCTACAGCGTCAATTGTCAAACACAGCTCTTCACCGGCAAAAAGCCCGACGAACTGGGCTTTTGGGGAGAGTGGACCTACGCGCCCGAAACGGCGCCGTTCAAGAAGCTTGCACCGCTCTTCAAACTTTTGTCTCTGGTCGAAGTGTCGTACTACGCCAAGCGTGTCGTGCACCGCTTCATCGACAAGATGGGTCGCGCGAGTGCGACGAAGAACATTCCGCTCTCTTACCTCGGGCAGTTCGAAGAGACGGGGCACTCGGTCTTGAGCTCATGGTTCAAGCAAGAGTCGCTACTTCAGCACCCCAAGATGAAGGTGATTCTTCACAACACGTTTCCCGTCGTGGAG
>JASDVE010000197.1:0-4669 GCA_041891195.1 Myxococcota bacterium
GTCCTGCATAGGCTGCAATGCTAACGCGCAATTTGTGTGTCGCGAGGGTGGTGGGGGGGGGGAGTTGGATTATTTAAGCAATCCATCGGCAGTCGGTTGCATGCAATACGGCGTGGGTCGTCTATCCTCTCGCAATGTTCGAATTTCCCGAATCCATTCCCAAGCGCGTCGCACTATTTGTGCTGTCTTTCTTTTTTGTGGCGGTCGGCGTTGGCCACTTCGTCGATCCCGATTCGTTTGTCGCCATCATGCCGGACTACCTGCCTCTACACCTCGAGCTTGTGTATTTGAGCGGTGTGTTTGAAGTGGGTCTCGGGTTAGCGGTGTTGTTTCAGCCCGTTCGACAACGGGCGGGATACGGCATTATCGCGCTGCTCATTGCGGTCTTCCCAGCCAATCTCAACATGGCGCTCAACCCCGAGCCGTTCCTTGAACAGGGAATGACGATGCTGGCCCTCTACGGACGATTGCCGTTTCAGTTCATCTTTATGGCCTGGGCAATTTGGGCGACAAGGCCCGACGCCAAGCCGATGGACCCAACGCCTTAACGGCATTTCAAAGTCACTGGTTCTTGCTCCCCGATCGTGCACGCACCTTGCAACGAGGGTTACTGGAACTACTTTCAAAACATGGACGACGGGTACGTTGTGCTTGGCGTCGTGCACGTTCGCCTGGGACGGATGTTCGTACGAACCGACCGAGTTCCAATACGTTGGCAGTATTGTTCAACGCGAACAGGCCAACTCCCCGCTGCTTGAACCGTCGGGGCGGTCGGGCTGCTAAGTCGCTTGCCGCTCCCCGGGAGCCGAAGCGTCGGCGAAGGGGTTGTAACACGTCGACACGTAGGGATCGTAGTAGCTCACGTAGGTGAGCGGACGTGATTCGTCGCCGCCGTTTTGAAAGAAGTCGGTCGATGCGAGAAATCGAGTGAAGGGACGTGGGCTCTGACTGGCTGACCACGCGCCATGGTGTCGCGTGAGATCTTTCTCAAAAGCGTTCACGACCGCGTCGTCGAGGGAGAGATAAGTGAAATGCTCGCGGATCGCCTGGTGCAGTTCCGACGGAGGGGGTGCGGGAGATGCGGCTTGATCTTCCGCGCAACCCGACACCACCAGCCCGCTGCCGGCAAACCCAATTAAACGCACACTGAGGACGCGTCCACCAATCGCAGCGAGCCACTGTACGAGTCTTCGCCGGGTCAGCCGGTCTGTTCGTGCCTGCTTCACGTCGTGTCTCCCGCACGGCTGTGGTTTAGGTGGTTTGCTGCCCAAAGCGAAAGGGCGGCAATGGTCAGCGTTGGGTTTGCCGGAGACGAAGTCGGAAAAGCGCTCCCGCCGAGGACCATCAAGTTGCGGACTTGATGATGAATGAGATGACGGTCCACTACGCTCGAGGTTGGATCGTCTCCCATCGCGGCGGTTCCAAGTACATGCGCGTCGGTCTCCTTGAAGCTGTTCGCAATGATGATGTCTTCGATGGGAAGCTTGGACATCAGTTTTGGGAGTTCGGTTTTGAGTGCGGCAACCGCCTTCGCCGTGTCTTGCCCGCGACCCGCAAACGACACGGCTGGCCGAGTAGGGTCTTCCTTCGCGACGGTGACGCGACTTTGCTCGTTTGGATATTCCTCGATGATGCACATCAATTTGATGAGCTGGCGCCACTTGCCTCGCTCATCTCGGAGCCGAGGTACGTTCCAAGTTTCGATTAGCATCGCAGGACGATCTTTGCGGTGAGGGCCGTCGTAGAGCATGTACCCGTGTCCCGTGATGCTGGTGCTGCCCTGGAAGTTATCGACACCGTCGAGTAGTACGTTGGCCTTGATCGACGTCTGTTCGTGAAGGTTGCGGCCCAGAGCGTGTTCGCTGAAGCCCGACTGCAACAGGATGTGAGGGTTAAATATTGCGCTCGCACCCAACGCCACAAGATCGCCGCTCACCCGGTGCTCGCGACCGTCGCGCACGAACTCGACGCCTGTCGCGACACCGTTTTGAATGTCGACTCTTTGTACAAGAGCATCGAATTCGAGGCTTACGCGTGGGTCTTCATAGACGTGGCGCATGGAGTTTTCGATCGTGAACTTCGAATCGATCGGACACAGGTGACACACCCCGCTGTTGCAACACCGAGGGCGCTTGTCCGCAACTGCGCGCGATGGCCTTGCAGTGGGCTGCGCGAAGAAACTGTCGGGAAAAGCGCGTTTCAAGAGCAGGTCCGGATCGCTCATAGTGTGGGGCGGAAGCGGGTAGGGGCGGCTGCGGGGGAAGGGCGAGTCGTCACTTGGCCCCGCGACATCCATCAGCGCTTCGGCGTCGCAATACGACTCTTCGAGGGCGTCATAAGAAACGGGCCAGTCGCGCGCCACGCCATAGGCCGACTGCAGGCGAAAGTCGTTGGGGAGCAATCGTGGCGTACAAGCCCACCAGCAATTGGATCCGCCACCAAACGCCCGCTGTACCACCCAAGGTTTTTTCGGCGTGCGATTAATAAATGTCGGACGTGCGATCTTACTGAGCGCATTCGGGTGGTTGAGTTGCCATCGGTGCGGGTGTCTTTGTCCGGCTTCGAGGACCAAGATTCGAGAATTGGGGGCTAACCCATCGAGCAGTCGATGGAGAAAGAACGTCGATGCGAAACCTGTCCCAACGACGATGGCGGTGTACTGCTCGGCCAATTGCAAACCTCACGGAATGGATTGCGGATGGAGTTCGTAAGCAAGGTAGCGCGACTGGTTTGGTGAACCGACCGACGAGCATCCCTGCAAGAGCAGCTGTTGCTGCATCAGCCAGATCAATTCATTCGTGCGGAGTGCGTAACGCTAACAGATCCGAACGCCCTTCATGGCGTGCACGCGTACCGAACTTTGATCGCGAAATGCAAATGTCGATCGGGACGTGCGATCGGTGACAGGCTAGACTCTCGGCGTCATTTGCCCCGGAGCCCTACCATGAGCGCGTCAGCCAATGTGACAGAAACGATCGAGTCGCACGTGACCTTCGACTCCATCTTTCTGAGCTACGGAACCCGCGATGTCTTTCGGGACCTAGCCTGCGAAATGCTGGCCCGTCGCGTCACGGTCTTGATGGGGGCGAGTGGGGCAGGGAAGAGCACGCTGCTGCGAATGATTGGTGGTTTGCAGCGGCCCGACCGCGGCCATATCTCCGTTGCAGGTCAGGCCCTTCAAGAACTCGACGAGCCGGGACTCGCCAAAGTGCGAAAGCGACTCGGCATGCTGTTTCAGAACGGTGCCTTGCTCGATTCGATGACAATCTTCGACAATGTCGCTTTGCCACTTCGCGAGCACAGCAGCCTGACCGAGGCCGAAATCGCGACCGCCGTTCGAGAGCGTCTCGACGCGGTGGGTCTTGAGGGGGTCGAAAACTTACTTCCCGGGGAGTTGTCCGGCGGCATGCTGCGCCGCGCGGCGCTTGCGCGCGCCATTGTCGAAGACCCGGAGATCCTGCTCTGCGACGAACCGTTTTCTGGGCTCGACCCACCGAATGTCGAGCGAATTGAAGCGTTGCTCACCCGATTGAATCGCGAGCGCGGTCTCACCGTCATCGTGACATCGCACCACATGGCGTCGTCGTTGCGGATGGGACATCGCTTGGTGCTTTTGCGGAACAACACCGCGATTTCGGGAACGCCGGAGGAACTGGCAACGAGCGACGATTCTGAAATCCGTGACTTCCTCGGTGCCGACGGCGTGGCGTATCTCAAGACGCTGTCGTCTGGGGGCACAAGCGAATGAGTTCGGGGTCAAACTAATGGCGAATCCGATTTCTGAGGTAGGACGCCAAACGCTCGAAATGCTCTCGAGTTTTGGTCGCGTGACGCTGTTCGCCAGCGACGTGGCGCGGAACCTCTTTCGCCCGCCGGTTCGATTTGGCCGCACGCTCGAAGCGATTTACGACCTAGGCGTTCTTTCCGTGGTCTTGATCGCAACGTCGGGGTTTGCGGTCGGCGCGGTGCTGGGGTTGCAGGGATACACGACGCTCGTGCGCTTCGGTGCTGAAGAAAGCCTCGGCGCCGTGGTCGGACTGTCGTTGATTCGTGAGTTGGGTCCCGTGTTGACCGGCCTGCTGGTCACAGGACGAGCGGGTTCATCGGTCGCGGCCGAAATCGGAACTATGGTCGCAACGGAACAACTCGATGGGTTGCGCATGATGAGCGTCAACCCGGTTCACTTTGTGGCGCTACCCAAAGCGTTGGCCATGACCCTCGTGATGCCGTTGCTTTCGGCGATTTTTACCGTGTGCGCGATCTTCGGCGGCTATGTGGTCGGGGTTGAATTGCTGGGCCTCGATGGCGGGACGTATCTCGCGAGTCTCGAAACGTCCGTGGACTTCCGCGAAGACGTGGTCGGTAGCATCTTGAAGGCCGTCATCTTTGGTGCCTTGGTCGGCATCATTTCGACATACCGTGGCTATTCGAGCGAACCGAATGCGGCGGGGGTCAGCCGCGCCACAACTTCAACCGTCGTCATCGCATCGGTCACGATCTTGTTCAGCGACTACTTTATCACCGCGCTCTGGGGCGTTTGAGCGGCGGCGTAATTTGCCAGATCGTGCACAAGGCACGTACGAAAGGAATACACATGCAATCGAGTCAGAAAGATCTTGTCGTGGGCATCTTCGTGATGCTTGGTCTTTCCGCAGTCGCTTATCTGTCC
>JASDVE010000198.1:0-2788 GCA_041891195.1 Myxococcota bacterium
GGGTTCGTCCGAAGTCGAGTAGATGGGCTCCTCAACCGCGTAGCCCGCAGGCTCAGGCGCGGTCGCATTGACGTCTTCGTCTTGGATCTCAATACGACGGCTATATAGACGGAGTCCGCCTGCCACCATCGCGCCGCCGTAGAGGTTGTCTCCGAGTATTGGACAACGCGCTCCTGCAAGGTGTCGTCGAAGTTGATGCGTTCGACCCGTCACCAGTGTGAGGGAGACCTCGCAGATTTCCGAGTGTGGATCGCAGGCGGGCGGGTCTTCGCTCTCCTCGGACAACACCCGAAAGATCGTTTCGGCTGCCTTGCCGTCCACGCCCGCACGAAAGCGTCCTTCGCGCCACGGGAGTCTTGGGGCAAGGGCCCGGTACTCCTTCGTGACGACATCCTGTGCGAACGAAGTTGACAAGCGACTGGCTGCCTTTTGCGTGAGTGCGATCAGCCAAGCGCCACTGACGTCGGCATCGAGGCGATGTACCGGCCAAATGTCGTCGATGCTGCAGCCCAGTGAAGCGGCGACGTGCGCGCGCGCGTCGGGTCCCCCAGGTGTCGCGGCATGGCTTGGCCAACCGGTTGGCTTGTCGACGACGCAGAAGTCTTGGCCTCTTTGCAGAATTTCGATCGCCGGCGGCGATGAGACGAGCTTGCCCTCCCGCGCAACCACTTGAACTCGGCTTCCCGGCGCAACACGCGCTTTGGCTTCACGCGTAACTACGCCCGCGATACGCACTTCGCCGGCTGAGATCGCGGTGTTCCGTTGCTTGGGGCTCGCCTGGGGCCAGGCCCGCGCGACAAGCTCTTGAACGTCGAGCTTGAGGCCAGGTGCGCGAAAGTCGAGGTTCCACATAGTGCGGACCGTGCCACAGTTGCGGCGGGTTGTGCATCCGTCGTATGCGCCATCTCGGTTTCGGTCTGTCTATTTGCCGTTACTCTTGTATGCCAACCCGTCCCTCCACTCTCGACCCGAGACTCCTATGTCCCTCGATCACATTCGCATCGTACTCATCGAACCCCAACACCCCGGAAACATCGGCGCGGCAGCCCGCGCAATGAAGACGATGTCTCTAAGCCAGCTCGTATTGGTTCGGCCGCGGGAGTTCCCCTCTTTTGAAGCTGAGCGTCGGGCCGTAGGAGCAGGCGACATTCTGAACGCGGCGCGGGTTGTCGACGATGTCGGCGATGCCATCGGAGATTGTCGGCTCGTGGTGGGATGTTCTGCACGCAACCGCGGGGTGCTCCACGAGTTGTTCGATGCGCGACAGTGCGCTGCACAGCTTCTTGGCGAGACGGCATCGGGCGACCCGGCGGCCGTGATGTTTGGGACCGAGCGCACGGGGCTCGAGAATCATGATCTCGATCGGTGCAACTACCAAGTTGTCATCCCCGCAAATGAGAAGTTTTCTTCGTTGAACCTTGCCTCTGCGGTGCAGCTCGTTTGTTACGAACTCTTTATGGCGGCAGATGGTCCCGCGCTAGAACTTCCGAAGCGCGTCGCCGAATACCCAGGGCGAGAGAAGGACATGGAACATTTCTTCAATCACCTCGTGCGGGCACTCGACTCGCGGGAATTTCTCGAAGGAGAGATGCGCGAAGTGGGCATCATGAAAATTCGCCGACTCTTTGGAAGAGCGCGTCCAAGTGAGGGCGAACTAAAACTGCTGCACAGTCTTTCGAGGCTGATTCACAAAGACGGCCAGTAACGGCTAGAGGAATGCACGTTGGGAAGACTGGACGGGAAGTCGGCACTCGTGACGGGGGGTGCACCGCGGATGGGCCGGGCGACCGCGATTCGACTTGCGGCTGATGGTGCTGCGGTCGTCATCGGCGACATCAATGTCGAGGGCGCAAATGAAACCGCAGATTCAATTCGGGAAGCGAGCGGCTCTGCAGCTGTTGTCGCGTACGACGCCATGCAAGAAGATTCTTGCGTCGGGCTGGTGAACCGCGCTGTTTCCGAACTGGGCAAAATCGATATCGTCTCGAATGTCGCCGGGATCACCGGTTTCTATCGCCTCGACGAAACGTCGACCGAGATCTTCAACCGCTTCATCACAATCAATTTGACGAGTGTCGTGGTGATCTGCCGGGAGGCGATGCCGCATCTCAAGAAGACACGGGGTTGCATCGTCAACTTCGCGTCGATCAACGCCCGGGTAAACGTCGCGTATCACGCGGCCTACGACGCCAGCAAGGCCGGCGTTCTCGCCGCGACCAAGAGCATCGCGCAGGAGTTCATCGTCGACGGCGTCCGGTGTAATGCGATCTGCCCGGGCGGCATCGATACTCCGATGAATGTGGGCTTGCGCATGCCAGAAGACATGGACTTCAACCACATTCGTAAGATCTCGAATCCCCTCATCCCGTTCGGCAAGCCAGAAGAGGTGGCGGGGGTCGTGTCGTTTCTTGCGTCCGACGATGCGTCCTACATCAACGGCGAGCAGATCGTGGTCGACGGCGGTGTGACGTCGATGATTTAGGCCGCGTGCTTGGTCGGCTTATGCTTCGCGCGGTGTGCCGGGTTCAACCAAAGTTCGCCGCAAGTGGGTCTTCGCAATCTTCCATTCGCCGTTTACCTTGCGGTACTCGTCGTGGTAGTGACCGTACCCCGTGAAGCCGTCTCCGAGCTTCACGATGTCGACCATGGCCCAGATGCCGGTGGCCGTGTCGGCGCCTGTGAGGTCGATTTCGGGAGTATGACCGTGATGCACGGTGCCGGTTTCTGCGAGTATCTTGCGGTTCATCGCGACCATTTCGTCGGCACTCGAAAACTGAATGTCGGGATG
>JASDVE010000198.1:2798-4665 GCA_041891195.1 Myxococcota bacterium
GTAGGTGCCGTCGAAATCGTCGGTAAATAAGGCGCGCCAGGCGTCCCACTGCTTGGTGTCGAGCAGCCGGAAGTACTTCGCCTTGAGGATCTCAATTGCCCGCACCTCGGTGATTTCTCGAAGTGCGTCGGCTGTCGCGTCAGACATGGGCTTAGTCCTTTGTTTCGGGTGCGAGTTCTGCGATGCGGGCATCGAGCCAGCTCACTTCCATGAAGTTGTTCGTCTGGCGGATCGCCCGAGCGCGAAGGTTTTGAAGGACTTCGCGCTTTAAGGCTCTGAGGCTCGCGGACGGGCTGCCAGCTGTCTCCGCGACCTCGACGAGATGCAGTGCCTTTTCAGGTTCACCCCCGTCGAGCTTGGCCTGTGCGATTTGCTGGATCGTATCGGGACCGCCCGCAGCGACAACAAGGTCTGGGTACACGGAGCGAGCGGGAACGGGATAGAGCTCGGTCGTCGACTGAAATTGAAACCAACCGGTATACGTTTCCCAAAGCCCGCGTACCGAAAAAGCCACCTTCCCGTAGCCTTCCGAAAGCTTCAGGTGTTCAGGCAGTTTGATCTCCTGCATCAAGACTTCGAGAGACTTCCCTGCATTCATCCCGGCGACGACTTCGTCGTGGACATATTGAACGGCATCGCGCATTCGAGTCAGTGCCATTTCGATGTAGTCGGCGCCGCGAATCACATCGAAGTGTCCATGTGCGATGATTTCGGGCTTGAGGCTGATGACGTGATCGACTGCGTGGATGTAGTCGAGAAATTCGCGGTAGCGCTCGCCCCGGATGGAATACAGGTTGGGAAACATCGGGAAGTGGGGGCCCGTCATGTCGCCGGTAAATAGGAGCTTCTGTTTTGGCAGCCAGACCGCGAGTCCATCGCGCCCCTCGCCCGCAGGCAAAGCGAGGACGTGAATTTCGGTGTCGCCGACCTGAAGAACGAGTGGCTCGTCGTTGTCGACGACGACATCGGGGACGAGCCCGCCAGGTTCAAACAACGGGTTGCTCGATCGGGCCTTTTTAGAAAGCGCGACGAGTTCGGGAAGGATCTTTGCGCCTCGCCGCGAGTAGTACTCGGACAAGATCGTGAGTTCGTGCTGCACCTTCGAGAAGTCTTCGTGGGCAATGATTTCGGCGTCTGGATAAGCCTGCTTCCAGAGCTTCGCGCCACCAATGTGATCCGTGTGCGCGTGGGTGAAGATCAGCTTTTGGATCGGGCCTTTCACCGCGCTTTCGAGTCGCTCTTTCACCTGCAAAGCGTGGTGGGGGAGGCCGGTGTCGATGACAACCGCACCCGCACTCGTCAGGATGATGTACGCGTTCGCTGTGCCGGTGGCCCGCCACACGCCGTCGGCAACGGGATGGAGTTCAACCTGGGTTTGTTTAAAATCCCATCCACGCTCTTTGACTTCGTCCAGAGCGCGAGGTTCGTCCGCGAGCGTCATCGGGGCCCCCAGCGAGATCGCCAAAATTGATGCAATCGCTGAAGCCCGGGCATGGCGAAGTGTCAATTGGCATCGCATTCGAATTTGATTCATGTCTATTTATTTCCTTTTACCTGCCGGAGCTTCGACGGCACGTAATTTTATCGAAATTCCTGTGTCCGCTATAGGGGGCGGCGGCAGCTCGGCTACCGCCTTGGGGATCTCCGGTTCTGGGACGCCAAAGATCCGAAGAATATCGCTGGTCACGGTGCGAAGGAAGATCTCGTCGCAAGCAACATGACCGTCTTGAACCGCACTCGCGAGAGAGAACAGCGTCCCCAATGTTTGCATCTTGTATTGTCGCGGCGCCGACTTCCTTTTCGCGAACGAGTTCACGCGCGCGTCCAGCAGAGCGTCTCGGTTCCGTGGAAATCGCCGCTCCTGACG
>JASDVE010000199.1:0-2804 GCA_041891195.1 Myxococcota bacterium
GAGCGCCAACCCCACCACGGCCAACAAAAAATAGCGAGAGGTCGAGGTGCGCACTCGGTCGGCGGGCACGCGCGTCACCCCCTCGGCCGCCGGCTGCTCGCCGACTGACTTGCGAAGCCCGTACGCCAAAATGCTAAGCAAGGATGTGGCCGTGAGCCCCACGGCAATCAATCCCAACAGTCCGAGGTATTCCATCAGATCATCTCCCCACTTTGCGCACACGATCGCGGGCTCGAAGCTCGAATCGCGATCGGCAAAGCAGCAACCACACCGCGTATGCGACGCCGTGTGTTGGTTCGCGGTGCACGGGGGGGCGATCTGGGGGGATCTATGAATTGGAACTTTGTTGGGGGAACCGAAAATCGTTACGACTCAAAGTAGAAGCCATGCGAGGCTGGCGCAACACGCGCCTTGCTCACCTCACGAAACTGGCCGCCGGTTTCCATCAACGCTCGCGGAGAAATCGGAGCTACCAGGCTGCAGGAGGAGTTCTTCCGTAGCCTGCTAGTATGCGCCGATGTCGATCCCGGTGGGCGTGTTGGGGAGCGGAAGTTTCGGTACTTGCCTCGCGATTTTGTGCGCGCGGCACGGTGACGTCACGCTCTGGTCGAGAAACGAGAGCGTGGTTGACGCGATTAACGCGCGTCATCGAAACCCGAATCACCTGCGCGATGTCGACATTCCAGACGCGGTCATCGCCACCGGAGACATCGAGCGTACGGTCGCGAACAAAGAGCTGGTCATCTGCGCCGTCCCGAGCCATGCCGTCCGCGAAGTCATGCAGCGGGCCGCACCGTTTCTTTCGGAAGGGTCGATTCTGGTCTCCGCGGTGAAGGGGATCGAATACGAAACCGGGATGACCATGCATCAGGTGATCCGCGACGTTCTTCCGGAACAACACCACGCCCGAATCACTTGCCTTTCAGGCCCGTCTTTCGCGGAAGAAATCGCGCACCACAAGGCAACAGTCGTGACCATCGCGTGTGAAGACGAAACCTACGCGATCTCAGTTCAAGCCACGCTCTCATGTCCGTGGTTTCGCTGCTACACGAGCACCGATGTGACCGGAGTCGAACTCGGCGGGGCCATCAAGAACGTCATCGCGATCGCGGTGGGCATGGGGGACGGCCAGAGCGAGGGCCACAACTCGAGGGCCGCCATCATGACCCGGGGCCTGGCGGAGATCACGCGGCTAGGCGTAAAGATGGGGGCAGATCCCACCACCTTTCTCGGTCTGTCGGGAATGGGCGACTTGATCCTGACCTGCACCGCCGATTTGTCCCGCAATAGAAGGGTCGGGATCGGTCTGGGAAAGGGCCGCGCACTCGACGACATCCTCGGCGAAATGGGCGAAGTCGCGGAAGGGGTCAAGACGACCCACGCAGTGTGCAAACTCGCCAAAGAGATGAAGGTCGAAATGCCCATTTGTGACATGGTTCGCCAAGTTCTCGAAGGAGAGCTCACCCCGACACAAGCCGGCCAGGCACTCATGTCCCGGCAACTAAAGAGCGAGATTATTTAAAATGAAGTTCCGCCGAGTTTCTCTATTGATCTTGATGATGGGCGTGGTGGTCGCTTCTGCGTGCGCGACGAAAACCGTGCAGCGCGTCGCGTATACAGAAGATGGTGTCATCGCAACGCTGCGACATCAGAGTGAAGACGGCGCTCCCATCGACCGCGGCTTTGCTCACCCTGCCGACATCTCTCAAGAGAGACTGAGCGCAGTTCTCGCTTCGATTCTAGTGCGCGACAAGAAAGCCGGGGTAAAGCCGGCCGTAACAGGAGCCCTCGTGCGTGGCGTTGCGAAGGGGCTTTCACAGGCGCTCAAACAAGAAGACTCCTCCGAAGAAGTGGCCTTGACCGCGGTGCGCAAATCACGCCGACTCGGCATCTTCACCGAAAAACGGCTCACGAGCTTGGTTGCATACGTTGAAGACGACCAGATCATTCTTTCGTTTACGCATATCGACTGGGACCTGTCGAGAGCTCAAAACTTCAAAACCGGCGCCCCACGCTTGCCGCAGCCACACATTGGCAGAAAGGTGTCGGACTTCACCATGGTCCCGGGAGACGGGCTTGAAGTCGTCAGTGGGCAGGCGGTGAAAATTTCAATCGCAGGCAGCTCACAATAGAATCACGAGGAAACTACGACCGCCGACAACGAACCGAATTCAAAGACCGACTGCAGGCCGTTCCTGACCCGCCACACGTCACCAATCACGTTGGATGAAATGACTTCTCCCGGAGCGTTCTACTCAACCCCGCTCCTAGTTCACCCAAAAGCTGTCAAGCGAGTTCAAATTCCGTCGCGTCCCCGCTTGTAGGGCCCGACGCCGAGGTCCCGCAGCGAAGACCCAAGTGGCGTTTATCCCACCTAAGCTCCAGCACGGATTTGGGCGGTAGTTCGGGGCTGCTTGCCCATAGTTTCGACGAAGCGTTTCGGGGCGCGGGGTTTTGTGACCAGGCGCACGTTCGTGCTCATGCAGTCTTTGCGCAAAACATGCAAAAAACCCCGCAAGGGGCATTTCGCGTTGATATTTCGTACTTTCGCGTGCCTTAATAACGCTGGCACCACGCCCTAACTCAACCCACGTTTGTACTTCTGCATGCGAACTACGAAGAGATTGACTCTATGAACGCTCCGCTTCAAATCCTCATCATCACCATTCTCGCCCTTGCGGTCTCGCGGCTCGTCGAGCAACCGACACGTGGCAAAATTCATAACCTCTTAAAGGCTTGGGCCACCGTCCTTGTCTTTTGGATGTTGCTCTCACATCCGGTGAAAATGGAGGACGGCTCTCACG
>JASDVE010000199.1:2814-4814 GCA_041891195.1 Myxococcota bacterium
GCGTTGAAGTTGATTCAACAAACACTCGCGAACATCAACGCCGGAACGTTTTGGCTATTTGTTGGCCTCGCGGCTGGCGTGAAGTTCGTCGGGATCTTGGCTTCGATGTATCGCTGGGTCGTATTGCTTCGCGGACAGGGGATCAAGCTTCCCTTCAAGCACATCTTTGGCTCGTTCCTGATCGGTCGCTTTATCGGGACGTTCTTGCCTAGTACCGCGGGCCTCGACGGCTACAAGCTTTATGATGCGTCGCGCTTTAGTGGCAAGACAGTAGAAACCACGGCGGCGACCTTTCTGGAAAAGGTGCTTGGCGTTACCGGCATCTTCTTGACCTACCTCGTGGCACTGCCCTTCGGCGTCAACATTCTCGAAGAACATCTTGGCGACAACACAGGAACGGTGGCCGCAATTTCCGTTGCGCTCGTTGGCGGCATCATCGGCGGATTGCTCGCCGTACTCTTTTTCCCGGGCCTCGTTCAATGGGTCCTTCTGAATCTGCCGATCCCGGGCAAACAACGACTTGAAGGCATCGTCACGCGACTATCGAACGCGGCCGGCGCTTATCGCGACAACAAGTCCTTGGTCATCCAGGCCTTGTTATTGAGTTTCATCGTTCATTTCACCACGGCCGCGATGTACTACTTCACCGCCCTCGCCATCGGTTCAACGGGCGCGACATTCTGGCAGGTCACCTTCGGTTCTTCGATCCAGATCCTCGCGACAGTCTTGAGTCCCTTCACGATTGCGGGGGAAGGCATTCGCGAAGCCGCGCAATATCTCCTGCTAGCCCATCTGCTTGGCCCGGGTGACGCCATCGTTTCTGCAGCACTTGGGTTTTGGGCCGCAGAGGCGTTAACGCTCGCGGGCGGTTACTTCTGGTGGGTGCGACCAGCGGACTACACGCCGAGCTACTGCCTCGTGAATGGCGAACAAGTCAACTACGAAGAAGCCGCGAAAGCCGCCGCATCAATCGAGTCCGACGAAGAAAGAGAACGTCACGACCGCGAATCAGGACATGCGCTACCGGCAATGGGCGCGCGTGTAATGAATTGCGCGGGCCTGGGTCTCGGGGCGGGCGTTCTTTCCGGTATCTTGATTGGTCTCGTTGAAACCGCCGTGATTGCACAAGGCGGCTTCGGCGAAGAAGCCCAAGTGCTTTGGTACGGCTTCCTCGCCTACTCGGTGATCCTCGGG
This sequence comes from Myxococcota bacterium, assembly GCA_041891195.1. GTDB lineage: Bacteria > Myxococcota_A > UBA9160 > UBA9160 > UBA4427 > DUBZ01. The sequence continues at coordinate 4,009 of JASDVE010000199.1, forward strand.
GGCCTGGGCATGGTTGGTGGTGCTGTACTCGGCGTGCTTCCGATGGACAAGAACGACGCGCAAGGTTGGGTGCCGAGCCTGGGCATCCTCGCAACACTCGTTCCTTTCGGCTTGGCGATCACGATCTTCCGCTTGCGCCGAGACGTCTATCTCGAACAGATGCCTCCGACGCCCGTTCTTCTCGGTGTGTTGGCCGTTGCCGGCGCCGTCGGCCTGTTCTTATTCCTTGCAGGTCCGAAGTTTTTTAGTGGGGCGGCGGGACGCATTGCGAAACCCGCAAGCGCACTCGGCCTACTTGCCGCTGCCATGGTGCTTGGCGTCGTACTGTCATTCGTCGCCGGCCCGAGTGGTGGCAGCGATTCACACCACGGCGGTGTTCCGAGCGAGCTCGCCGACCGACCGAACATTATGCTCATCATGGTGGACACCCTGCGTGCAGATCACCTTTCGTGTTACGGCTCTGATCTCAAAACCCCCAACATGTGCGCTCTCATGGACGGCGGTGGCAGCAAGTTCCAGGGCTTCTCGGCAGCGTCCTGGACCAAACCCGCAACCGCGTCGCTCTTGACTTCGCTCTTGCCTTCGAGCCACAACGCAATGTCGAAGCCTTCGGCGCTTTCGCCCGACGTTGAGTTGATCTCAGAAGTCATGAAGGAGCGCGGCTACACGACCGGCGGCATCGCGAGCAACATCAACTTGGCAGAGAGTTTTGGTTTCGATCAGGGCTACGACGAATATCACTACCTCGGCCCCGACTATCTCGCCGGTGCAGGGGAGTCGTCGTCGAAGCTCATCATCTACTCGAT
>JASDVE010000199.1:4824-13259 GCA_041891195.1 Myxococcota bacterium
AGCTCAACAGCGGCCTGCGCTTTGGCGATTTCTACCAAGACAGCAACGTGGTCAACGGAGTCGCGCTCGACTGGCTCGATCGCCACACGGACGACCGCTTCTTCCTCTTCCTGCATTATATGGATCCGCACGATCCCTACTTTGAACACGAAGAGAACGGTGACTACACGGGAGTCGGGATCGCGCGCGTAACGAACCAGCACCCCGACGGAGAACTCGCCAACGAAATGCATCGCCTGTACAACGGCGAGATTGAGTTCCTCGACAAGAACATTGGCAAGCTCTTCGATCATATGAAGAAGGCCGGCATCTACGACAACACGGTGATCGCGCTCGTGGCCGACCACGGCGAAGAGTTCTACGAGCACGGCGGTTGGTGGCACGGGCTCACCTTGTACGACGAGCAGATTCATGTGCCCTTCTTGATCAAGTGGGCAGAGGGCATGCCCTCTGCACCCGCAAGCAGCGTCGCGGAACTCGCCCGCACTCTCGACATGGCGCCGACGTTGATCGCTGCGGCTGGTGCTGAGATTCCCGCCGCAATGCAGGGCGTCGACCTCATGCAGGAAGGCAACACGCGTGGCGCCGCTGACCTCGAAGCGTATTCGGAAGAAGACCACGAAGGCAACGTGATCTGGAGCCTGCGCACCAAGACGATGAAGTTGCTTCAGGCCAACGAGGGCAACCCCCGCGGCCTCGAAGAAACCGAACTCTACGACATGCGTAGCGACCCGACCGAAATGAAGAACTTGGCCGGCTCAGGCTACGACGCAGACATCACCACTTTGGCCGCACGCGCCGAGTACCAGTTGAAGACGGCACTTGGCGAACAGGTCGAAGGTGGAGGCGATGCAGCCATGACAAAGGAAGACTGCCTGCAGCTCATGAACTTGGGCTACATCACGAACTGCGACCACATTCAGTAACTGCGCGTACTGGAATCGATCGCGTTAGGAGTCTGCGCGACAGAAGGCACAAACGCCTAACCGAACAACGGCGGGACCCGATCGATCCAAGGCGCAGCCTCTTCGAGCTGCGTGGCGCAACTGAGCAGCATGCCTTCGTCACCAACCTGCGCGACAAGCTGTGAGCCGATCGGAAGTCCGTCGTCTGAAACGTGGAGCGGCAGCGAAATCCCCGGCTGCCCCGAAAGATTGTGGGGCAAGGTAAAGACGCCGGACGGTGCCGCGAGGAAGTACGCCTTCAAGGGTTCTTCTTCGGTCGACACCAGCGTGCCGAGCTTCGGCGGTGGCTGCGCCGTTGTTGGCGTGAGGAGCAAGTCGAAGCCTCCTTCCCACCAACTCGAAAGCCTGCGACCGAATCCGTGGATATATTCGATCGAGGCCAGTAGCTCCTGAGCGCTCATCGCTTTGCCTTGTTGCGCGAGACTCCACGTCAAAGGCTCGACGCCACCGGGACCAATTTCTTGTCCGAGGACTTCGCCCCAGGAATGAACGGCTTGCGCGACGTTGGTCGCGACGATCTTGACGTAATGGGCGACGAGGTCGTTTTCTTCGAGCGCGGGTGGATGCGCGAGTTCGACTCGGTGCCCAAGACTTTCAAGTAGCTTCGCGGTTTCGTCGACCGCGCGAACACATTCGGGGTGCATGTCGATCTCGCGGGGGGTGTCGCGCATAACGCCGATGCGCAGACTCCCGGGATGCGCAGCAGCTTGCTCGGCGAACGAACGGGTCGGGAGCGGTGCGCTATAGGGATCGCCCGGCACCGGGCCTGCCACTGCGTCGAGTAGTCTCGCCGAATCGCGAACCGAACGCGTCAATGCAAACTCGGCAGAAAGTCCGCTCCATCGTTCACCAGCACCGGGTCCAAAAGAGCAACGACCGCGACTTGGCTTCAGCCCCACGATCCCGCAGTGGCCTGCCGGAATCCGGATCGAACCCCCGCCGTCACTCCCGTGCGCCATCGGAACGATCCCTGCGGCAACCGCCGCACCCGTACCCCCGCTTGAGCCACCCGTCGTGTGATCGAGGTTCCAAGGGTTGTGAACAGGTCCGAAAGCGTGGGTCTCTCCGGTCGGAAGCACGGCGAGTTCAGACGTCGCAGTACGACCCAACGTAATGAGTCCCGCCGCGTTGATCTTCTGCGTGAAGTAGCTGTCCTCGGTTGCGGTAAAATTCGCTTCTTTCAAGCAGCGCATGCCCGCGTGGTAGGGCTGGCCTTTTTGATTGCCCCCAATGTCCTTCATTAAGAATGGAACACCACGAAAGGGACCTTCGGGCAGTTCGCGACTCGCGGCCAGTTCGCGCGCGCGATCGAGGGCAGGGTGGATGACCGCGTTGAGTTTCGGATTGAGACGCTCGAGCCGTTCACACGCGGCATCGACAAGCTCTTTGGGGGACACTTCGCCGGATGCAACGAGTTGCGCCTGCGCGGTTGCGTCCATGGATGCGAGATCGTTTGCGGCCGCCATTGCTAATTTCTCACGAGTGGATCAAGGGTGATCCGAACTTCGCCTTCAGCGTTTTCGAGTGCGATGATCCGAGGGTTGTCGGCGTCCGCGCGAAATTGCAGTCGCACTCCACGATCCGTCGCCTGCACGCGGGACAGCGGCCCCCCCAGAACGCGCCACCAAGGTTCTTCTTCTGCCCCGTCCACCATGCCCGCCGGCACGGCATCTTTTGTCTCGACCACAGTCGTACGAATGGTCAGCGCGCCCGGAGCCACTTCGACCAGCAGCCGGCCCACGTCGAATGTCAACAACAGGCCCGCCACAAGAAGGGGGTCCTCTCCCGCAAACCGTTCGGCTTTGAGCAGTACGCCACCCGCTTCAACCACGCGCTCGAGTCTTTGCATCGATTGTTCTCCTGTGCCTTCGGCTATGCGTGTGCCAAGCTAGTTGCAATCCAACTTCGAGACGCAGCGTGACCAAGAAAGCGGCCAGTAGCGTACACAAAACCAACCTCCGCGTGGCAGCCATCGTGCTCGCCGCCGGCGAAGCGCGCCGGATGGGGTCCGCGAAGGGCTTGCTTCCATGGCGGGGAGAGACGCTGCTGCGGCATTGCGTGCGGACAGCGCTGGCATCTCAATGTGACGAGGTCTACATCGTCTTGGGGGCCCATGAAGACGCGCTCCGCCCCGAAGTGGCCGATCTCGATGCACGCGTCGTGCGGCATGAAAACTGGCAAGAGGGCATGGGCTCGAGTCTCGCCTCCGCAGCGCGACAGCTGCCCCCCCATTTGGATGGGGTCGTCGTGCTTCTTTGCGATCAACCCTTTGTCAGCGCAGAGCTGATCGATCAACTCATCGCGCGCGGAGACGGACGCAACGTGGTGGCTTCTTCGTACAACGACACGATCGGTGCGCCGGCGTACTTTGCCTCGACGCAATTTCCGGAACTACGGTCGCTTTCGGGAGATCGCGGGGCCAAGACTCTCTTGCACGCGCAACCGAAACCGGTTGAAACCATTGCGTTCCCGGAGGGTGCTTTCGATATTGACGATCCTGAGGGTTACGAACGTGCACTTGCCGAGCAAGCGCGTCGTTAAACAGGCTTGGGCGAGTTCGCAGCCACTGTTTTAATGCAGCGCGGTGTCGGAAGAATCACTCACAGCCCGGAAGTTCGCTTGAGACCGTGGACGGGGGGAGTATGATCGAACCTAGGCCGATGTTGTGCGACCTCGTACTCAGGTCGATTAAACCCGAAACCATCCTGTAAAGTAGAAGCATGAACTTCGACGAAGACCGACCCGTACGACCCGACGGCCTGACGGTGCGGCGGATGCGTCACGATCGCGGTTGGTCGAGCCGCGAATTGGTGACAGCGGTTGCCGAGGCGTGCGAACGCGCAACCGGCCTTCGCGAAACGCTGACTCCCAACGTCTTGAAAGCGGTCGAAGAACACAACGAATCCATTTCGTACGCGACGCTTTGCCTCATTGCCGACGGTTTCGGATGCGACCCGACCGACATTCTTTATACCCCGCGCGCGGACGAAATCGATGACGATGCACTGGCGACATGATCACCACATGAAACCCAGAAGCTTGTCCTCCTAGAGGTCGCGCCTCAGGGTGTGGCATCATCGTACTCTGAGGACGAAGCCATGTGCCGCTTCGTCGCAGTGGGAAACCACAGCCCCCACAACCGAGGTCATCGCATGACGAAAGACCACGACGTCGACCCCGAAGAGACGCGCGACTGGCTCGACTCGCTGCACTCGGTCCTCGAAAAAGAAGGCATCGATCGCGCGCACTACCTGATCGAACGCCTTGTCGCAGAAATGCGCCGCTCCGGCGCCCACCTTCCCTACAAAGCGACGACTGCCTACCTGAACACGATCCGCAAGAGTGACGAACTACAGTCCCCGGGCGAACCCGGGCTCGAACATCGCATCCGCTCGATCAATCGCTGGAACGCACTCGCGATGGTCTACCGAGCGAACACGATCAGCAGCGAGTTGGGGGGACACCTTTCGAGCTACGCGTCGTGTGCGACGCTCCTCGAAATCGGCTTCAACCACTTCTTCCACGCTCCGACCGACGACCATGGCGGAGACCTCATCTACTTCCAAGGCCACTCCGCCCCAGGCATTTACGCGCGCGCGTTTCTCGAAGGCCGCTTGACTGAAGATCAGCTGCTCAAGTTCCGGCAAGAAGTAGACGGCGGTGGGTTGTCCTCTTACCCCCACCCGTGGTTGATGCGCGACTTCTGGAGCTTCCCCACCGTCTCAATGGGGTTGGGCTCGCTCATGGCGATCTACCAGGCCCGCTTCATGAAGCACTTGCACCAGCGCAGCGTCATCGACGCCAGCGGGCGCAAGGTCTGGGCTTTCCTCGGCGACGGCGAAATGGACGAGCCCGAATCTCGTGGCGCGATCTCGCTCGCTGCCCGAGAAGAGCTCGACAATTTGATCTTTGTGATCAACTGCAACTTGCAGCGACTCGACGGGCCCGTGCGCGGCAACTCGAAGATCATTCAAGAACTCGAAGGCGATTTCCGCGGAGCCGGTTGGAACGTCATCAAGGTGATTTGGGGTGACGGTTGGGACCGCCTGCTTGCAAAAGACAAGAAGGGCATGCTGCTCAAGCGCATGGAAGAAGCGATCGACGGCGACTATCAAAACTACAAAGCCAAGGGTGGCGCCTACGTGCGCGAACACTTTTTTGGCAAGTACCCAGAAACTGCCGAGATGGTCTCCGACATGACGGACGACGAGATTTGGGCATTGAACCGCGGCGGCCATGACCCCGCGAAGGTCTACGCCGCCTACGCCCAAGCGATGGCGCACACCGGCCAACCCACTGTCATCCTGGCGAAAACCGTGAAGGGGTACGGCCTCGGCAAAGCGGGCGAAAGCGTCAACATCGCGCACTCGCTCAAGAAGCCGGGGCGCGAAGCGTTGATGGCGTTTCGCGACCGCTACCGCATCCCGATCTCTGACGATCAACTCGACAATCCGCCTTTCTATAAACCCGACCACGATTCTGCCGAGATGCAGTACATGCGCGAACGTCGTGAAGCGCTGGGGGGGTACTTGCCCTCGCGCAAAACCAGTTCGACGCCCCTCAAGATCCCGGGCTTCGAAGTTTTTGCGAACCAGACCGAAGGCACGGGCGAAAAAGAACTTTCGACCACCATGTCGTTCGTGCGAATGTTGACGGCCCTGACCCGCGACAAAGAGATCAAAGAGCGCATCGTTCCCATCGTGCCCGACGAAGCGCGCACGTTTGGAATGGAGGGGTTGTTCCGAACCCTCGGCATCTATTCCGCAAAAGGGCAGCTCTACGATCCAGTCGATGCGGACCAGGTCATGTGGTACAAGGAAGACACCGCAGGGCAGATCTTGCAGGAAGGCATCACCGAAGCGGGTGCCGTCTCTTCTTGGACCGCCGCAGCGACCGCGTACGCGAACCATGACGCCCCGATGATCCCCTTCTACATCTTTTATTCGATGTTTGGGTTTCAGCGTATCGGCGACATCGCCTGGGCGGCGGGCGACAGCCAAGCGCGCGGCTTTTTGATGGGTGGCACCGCGGGACGCACGACGCTTGCGGGCGAAGGCCTGCAACATCAAGACGGTCACAGCTTTGTGCTCGCATCGACGATCCCAAACTGCCGCGCCTACGACCCCGCGTTCAACTACGAACTCGCAGTCATCATCCACGACGGTCTCGAACGCATGTACCGCGACTGCGAGAACATCTTCTATTACATCAGCGTGATGAACGAAAACTACACTCACCCACCCATGCCCGAAGGTGTGCGCGATGGGATCGTCGAAGGCATGTACCTCTTCAAGGAAGGCGCTGACGCGGATCTACGCGTTCAACTGCTGGGCAGTGGCGCGATTTTGCGAGAAGTCATCGCGGCCGCCGACATCCTGCGGGAAGACTGGGGCGTGGAGTCCGACATCTATAGTGTTACGAGCTTCAACGAACTCGGACGCAACGGCGCGGACGTTGAGCGGTACAACTTGCTGCACCCCGATGCAGAACCCAGGGTTCCCGTGATTACGAATCACCTGAAGGACCGGTCTGGGCCCGTCATCGCAGCAACCGATTACATCCGTGCCTACGCGGAACAAGTACGCGGCCACATCCCGCACACCTATCGCGTTCTTGGTACCGACGGCTATGGACGCAGCGACACGCGGTTAAAACTCCGCGAGTTCTTCGAAGTCAACCGACACTACGTCGTCATCGCGGCCCTCAAGAGTCTCGCGGACGACGGAAAGATTTCAAACGATCAAGTTGGCCAAGCGATCAAGCAGTACGGCATCGACACCGAAAAGCCGAATCCGGTGGAGGCCTAGTCGTGGCGAACGAGCACGCAATCACCGTTCCCGACATCGGCGAGTTCGATCAAGTCGAAGTCATCGAAGTCTTGGTGAGCCCGGGTGAAGAGGTCGCGGTTGAACAGTCGCTCATTACGCTCGAAAGCGACAAAGCCACGATGGAAATCCCCGCTCCCGTCGCGGGCGTTGTTGCGAGCGTCGCGGTTTCGGTCGGCGACATGGTGGCCGAAGGTTCAACGATCTTGATGCTCAAACCGGCAGCCGGCGTAGGGGATGCAGCCGCTTCCGCGACCGAAGCGCCGCAGCCCACCGTCGCTCCGACGCCGGCCACCGCGGAAGCGGGCCCGGCACAGATGCTCACAAAAGCGCCTCCGCTCGAAAGCCGCCCCGCACCGAGCGCGCTACGCGTTCATGCTTCGCCCAGTGTGCGTCGCTTTGCGCGCGAACTTGGCGCCGACCTCGCCCGGGTATCGGGGAGTGGCAGCAAGGGACGCATCACCAAAGAAGACGTTCAAGCCTTCGTGAAGGTATCACTCGCGCAAGGTGGAGCGACGTCAGCACCGAGCGGCTTCGCTGTTCCCGAAATGCCCCCGATCGATTTTTCGAAATGGGGCCAAGTCGAACACGAACCGCTCAACAAGCTGCGTAGGATCTCGGCGCGCAACCTTCACCGGGCCTGGCTCACAGTTCCTCATGTTACGCAGTTCGACGAGTCGGACATCACCGAACTCGAAGCGTTTCGAAAGTCCAAGAAAGAAGAAGCAAAAGAACGCGGCGTCTCTTTGACGCCACTGGCCTTCTTCCTCAAAGCGTGCGCGGTCACGCTGCAAGATTTCCCTAACGTTAATTCGTCTCTCGCTCCCGACGGCGAGTCCTTAATCGTAAAGAACTACTACCACCTGGGTGTGGCGGTCGACACCGATCGCGGACTCGTGGTACCGGTGATTCGCGACGTCGACAAGAAGGGCTTGTTCGAGCTCGCCGAAGAACTGGCGGTGGTGAGCCAGAAGGCGCGCGACCGCAAACTTCGTCCCGACGACCTACAAGGCGGCACGTTTTCCATTTCGAGCCTCGGCGGCATCGGGGGCACGGCCTTTACTCCGATCGTGAATGCTCCCGAGGTGGCGATCCTCGGAGTCGCACGTTCTAGCTTGAAACCCGTTTGGGACGCCGACGCCGAGAGCTTCGTCCCGCGGTTAATTGTGCCGCTGTGCTTGTCATACGATCATCGTGTGGTTGACGGCGCGGATGCGGTGCGGTTCACCACGCGACTTAAAACCGTGCTCAATGACATTCGGAACCTCATCCTATGAGCGTCGTCGAAATTCGCGTCCCCGACATCGGCGAGTTCGATAGCGTCGAAGTCATCGAGATCCTCGTGTCGCCCGGAGACACGGTCGAAGTCGAGCAGTCGCTCATCACGCTCGAGAGCGACAAAGCCACAATGGAGATCCCTTCGACCCATGCGGGGACAGTGCAGAGCATCGCTGTTGCAATTGGAGGGAACGTCTCTGAAGGGGATGTGATTGTGCGGCTCGATGCCGCGGGTGCCGCACCCGAACCCGCGCCCGCAGATGCGGCAACGGATTCGAAGACGGCGCCCATAAAAGAAGCCACCGAACAAGCAAGCCCTCCAAGAGAAGCGCCCGTTTCGCAAGAGCCGCTCCCCGACGCGGACATC
>JASDVE010000199.1:13269-21659 GCA_041891195.1 Myxococcota bacterium
GGATGTAATTTTGCGGCTCGATGTCGCGGGTGCCGCACCCGAACCTTCGCCCGCAGATGCAGCAGCGGATTCGAAGACGACGTCTATAAACGAAGAACCCGCCAAACAAGCAAGCACTCCGACAGAAGCGCCCGTGTCGCAAGAGCCGCTTCCCGACGCGGACATCAGCGCAGACGTCGTGGTCCTCGGCGCAGGCCCCGGTGGCTATACCGCGGCATTCCGTGCGGCCGACCTCGGTAAGAACGTCGTCCTCGTCGAGCGCTACGACACCCTTGGCGGCGTTTGCTTGAACGTCGGCTGCATTCCCTCCAAGGCATTGTTGCATCTGGCGGAAGTCATGACCGAAGTTCGAACCCTTGGTGCCCACGGGGTTGAATTCGGCGAACCGACCCTCGACCTCGAGAAGATCCGTGCGTTCAAGGATTCGGTCGTCACCAAACTCACCGGCGGTCTCTCTGGACTCGCGAAGCGGCGCAAAGTCACGGTGGTGCAGGGCAAGGGGAGTTTTGTAGGGCCGAACTTGATCACAGTCGACGGGCCGGACGGCACGAAGACGATCGCGTTCCACAACGCCATTATCGCAGCGGGTTCGAGCGCGGTTGCGATCCCGACGTTTCCCAATGACGATCCGCGGCTAATGGATTCGACCGACGCGCTCGCACTCGACGAAATTCCAGGTCGCATGCTCGTTGTGGGCGGCGGCATCATCGGCCTCGAACTCGCATCGGTCTTTTCAGCTCTCGGTACGAAGGTCACTGTTGTTGAATTGCTCGATCAACTCATGACCGGTGCCGACCCCGACCTTGTAAAGCCGTTCCAGAAGATCATTTCGTCGCGCTACGAAAACATCTTCACGGGAACCAAAGTCAATTCAATCGAAGCGAAGAAGAAAGGGCTAGTCGTCACTTTCGAAGGCAAGGACGCGCCGGCGACCGACGTGTTCGATCGCGTGCTCGTTGCGGTCGGTCGTAAACCCAATGGCAATGAAGTCGCTGCAGAGAACGCGGGTGTTCATGTCGACGAGCGCGGCTTCATCCCCGTCGACAACCAACTGCGCACCAACATTCCCCATATCTTCGCCATCGGGGACATCGTGGGTCCGCCCATGCTTGCCCACAAAGCGACCCACGAGGGTAAAACTGCGGCGGAGGTCATGGATGGCCAAAACGTCGTATTCGAGCCCGCCACGATTCCGTCGGTCGCCTATACCGACCCCGAAGTCGCGTGGATGGGCCTCACCGAACTCGAAGCCAAGAAGCAGAATATTGAAATTCGCAAAGCCAGCTTTCCCTGGGCGGCGAGCGGACGCGCCCTAGGGATCGGACGCAGCGAAGGCGTAACGAAGCTACTACTCGACCCCGAGTCGGGCCGCGTACTCGGGGCGGGAATCGTCGGCCCACACGCGGGCGACCTGATTGCCGAGCTTGTGCTCGCCCTAGAGCTTGGCGCCGACGCGGAAGATCTCGCGCTCACCATCCACGCCCACCCGACGCTTTCAGAAACGTCGGCGATGGCGGCGGAGATGGCAGAAGGTACGATCACGGACCTCTACGTTCCCCGGCGCTAGTCGCCACGACACCAACAGTAGGAGTTCGACGATGATTGATCGCGCAGTCGTCGCGCTAGCAGTTGGCGCTTGCGTTTTGGCTCTGGGTTGTGAGGGCGAGCACTGGGGCCCAGGCAGCGTCACACCGCAGGCGGCACCCGCGGAACGTGCAGAAGACGAACTCGCCCGCCAACGAGAAACTCGCGCGGCGATCAGCACCGAGGCGGAAAGCGCGAGCGACAAACAGATCTTGTTCGGCGACCTCCACGTCCACACCACCTTTTCCCCGGACGCCTTTGCGATGAGCTTGCCCCTGCTCGGAGGCGAGGGAGCACACCCGCCCGCCGACGCATGTGACTTCGCGCGCTACTGCTCGGCTCTCGACTTCTGGAGCATCAACGACCACGCGGAAGGCATTACCCCGCAGCGCTGGGCAGAGACCAAAGAATCGATCCGCCAGTGCAATGAGGTCGCGGCCGATCAAAGCAACCCAGACGTCGTCGCCTTTCTCGGCTGGGAATGGAGCCAGGTCGACCTCGACCGTAACAAGCACTACGGCCACAAGAACGTGGTGCTTCTCGAAACCGGCGAAAACCAAGTACCGCGCCGCAGTATCGCGGCCCCCCGGGACCAACTCGGCAAGTCGCCCATTGGCCCGGTTGCACGGATGATGCTTTCGTTACGTGACTGGGAGAACCGCGATGTGTATCGGAACGCCGGCACCTACTACGACGAGATCGCCGGGACGCCTGCCTGCGAACAAGGCATCGACACGAAAGACCTCCCCGACAACTGCCATGAGACCGCCGCCGACCCCGCGACGCTTTTTGAAAAACTCGATCAATGGGGACATGAGTCAATCGTCATTCCCCATGGCAATGCGTGGGGTCTCAACACGCCTCCCGGCACGAGCTTCGACAAGCAACTCACGCCCAACCATCATGACCCCGATCGACAGATCTTGTTCGAAGTCTTTTCGGGACACGGCAACTCCGAGCAATACCGCGACTGGCGCGCCGTCGACATCGCGAGCGACGGCAGCCTGAGTTGTCCCGAAACCACCGACGAATACTTCCCGTGTTGCCAACGCGCGGGCGAACTTATCCGCGAGCGCTGCGGCGGCGCCTCTTCGCAAGAGTGTGAAGAACGGGTGCGCGATGCGCAGCAAAACTACGTCGACGCAGGGGTCACGGGATACTGGACCGTGCCCAACACCCAAGTCGAAGACTGGCTCGGTTGCGGACAATGCCCCGACTGCTTCCAACCCGGCTTCGACCACCGCCCCGCGACAACGGCGCAGTACGCGCTTGCCCTCACCCACGACCCCGAAGGCGAAGCCCCCATGCGGTACCGCTTCGGCATGATCGGGTCGTCGGACAACCATTCGGGTCGACCCGGCACCGGCTACAAAGAATATGGCCGCATCGCGATGACGGAGGTGAACGGCAGCCAAATGAAGGCGATCGCCGACCAGCAGAACCTAGACCCCCGCGAGGCCACTCCGTTTTCGATCCCCTACGACCACGAGGCTGCACCGCTCGGCCTCGGCCAACTGCGCCACATGGAACGGGAGTCTTCTTTCTTTATGACGGGCGGGTTGGTCGCCGCGCATTCCACTGGCCGCGAGCGCACCGCGCTCTGGGATTCCTTCAAGCGACGCGAGGTCTACGCAACGTCGGGCATCCGCATGTTGCTTTGGTTCGACCTACTCCATTCAGACGGCACAACGCTCCCGATGGGTTCCGAAGTAACGAGCAGCGACACGCCGCGGTTCCGTGTGCGCGCCGCGGGTGCATTTGAACAACAGCCAGGCTGTCCCGAAACCTCCATCAGCGGCTTGGGCGAAGCGAACATCAACCGCCTCTGCCACAACGAATGCTACAACCCCGGCGAAACGCGTCACCGCTTGACTCGCGTCGAAGTCGTTCGCATTCGCCCCCAGATCACAGCGGGCGAAGACGTTGGAACGCTCGTCGAAGATCCGTGGCTCACCTTGCCATGCCCCGATGACGCGTCCGGTTGCACGGTCGAATTCGAAGACCCCGACTACGCAAATGAAAGGCGCGAAGTCATCTATTACGTGCGCGCCATCCAGGAACCCACGATGGCGGTCAACGCCGGAGGGCTTCGCTGCGAACGGGACGAAGCCGGACGTTGCATCAAGGTCCGGCCGTGCCACGGGGACTACCGCACCCCGGCGGACGACGACTGCATGGCCGAGGTGGAAGAGCGCGCATGGTCCTCGCCGATCTTCGTGACCCCTCCAAGAGGCGCCACGCGCTAGAAGCCTTGTCGAACGCGCTGGCTTTGACCCCAAAGTTGCTAGACCCCAGCGCTCGCATTCAGCGACAGCCTCGCGTTCGGCGGATACTGTGTTGCTTCCTTCGCTCTTACTAGAGCGTCACCTGGGAGCGCTACCCAATGAGCGAGATCATAAGCATCGCAGACGCGAAAAAACGGCCAGGCGTCCGCCTTGTCCTTACCGAAGGGGCACCCGGCCCGTGGGGTGAAGCGATCAAGGGCATGCTTCATGTCAAGAAGATCCCTTACGTGCGCGTGCGCCAGATACCCGGAACCGACGACCCGGAACTCCTGGCCTGGACCGGCATCCGCAACGCGCCGCAACTCATTGCCGACGACGAACCCGCCATTCACGGCTGGTCAGACCTGATTCACTTCGTGGACCGCTGGACCGACACGCCCGCGCTTATCCCCGAAGACCCAAAGCTACGAGCCCTCATGTTTGGATTGATCCATGAACTCGCCGCCGAAGACGGGCTCGCGTGGAACCGAAGACTTTGCCTTTTCAAACCCATTATTGACATGGCGAAGGAAAACCCGAACCCCGCGTTTGAAACCGTGCTGGCCTTGGCGCGCCACTACCGGTACAGCGAAGAAGCCGTCGCGCGCGCTCCCCACAGAGCCGCCGAAGTGCTCGGTCTATTTGCACAGAAGCTTCAGGAACAACGCACAAGCGGAAGCGAGTACCTGCTCGGCGACACCCTTTCGGCTCTGGACGTTTATTGGGCGACGTTCCTGGCACTCTGCTCTCCGCTCTCGGAAGACCTCTGTCCGATGCCCGACTATTTGCGACAGTCCTACGCGAATATCGACGAAACAGTTCGCGCGGCGCTCGACCCAAGGTTGATCGAACACCGTGACTTCATCTATCAGACCTACCTCGAACTTCCGGTTGAGCTTCTCTAGCGCCACGTAGTCTCGTTACGCCGAGAAGTCTGCACCCTCATCAAATGTCCACTTGCCGCGTCGCGTCTCACTCGCGAGCGCGGTATCGAGGGCTTCGAGGAACACTCTGCGGGTCAGCTCCTTGGCGCCAAAGCGACTCAAGTGTTCGGTGTGAACCTGGCAGTCCAGAAAGTCGAAGTTCCATGCCTTGAGTTGGCGCACGAGGTGGACGAACCCGATTTTTGAAGCGTCGCTTTCGGTCGCGAACATCGACTCGCCGAAGAACCCGGCGCCAAGCGACACGCCATACATCCCGCCAACAAGCTGACCATCGCGCCACACTTCAACGCTGTGCGCGTAGCCCAGTTCGTGGAGTCCAACGTATCCATCGATCATGTCTTCGGTGATCCACGTCCCGCCCTGGTCTGGACGTTCCACGTTTGCGCATGCGCGAATCACTTGCCTAAAAGCTGTGTCCAGCTTCACTTCGAACTTCTTCCTTCGAAGGTTCTTCGCGAGAGTTCGGTTCACAACGAGATCGGGCAACTGCAGCATCATACGCGGGTCGGGGGAAAACCAAAGGATCGGGTCTTCGTTGTACCAGGGGAAGATGCCGTGCGCATAGGCCGAGAGCAGCCGCTCGGGGAGCAGGTCGCCACCAATTGCGACGAGCCCGGTTTCGGGATCGGCCCCGCGTGGGTCCGGAAACGGAATCACGGATTTCACTCTGTGCCAGTCCACTTCAACTCCCGGCTTCGAGCGCGCCGGCGGCGATGGGTCCCACCGGACCAAAGGCGCCGCCTCCGAAAACGACTGAGCAACCCGTGCCAGCGCGCTGTCGGCCAAGCCTTGCCGCCGCCTCCCGAAACGTGGGAGCTACGCCTTGGCTGGACGCGCAATAAACCCGCATTTGGGCCCCCGCCTGCGGGTGAGGTCCCGCTGGGCTCGGCGTCGTGTCTGAATTGCCCATGGAGTTGCCGCCTTCTAGGCCTGAAAGACCCGGTATTGGATTCGCTTGACCCGCTCTCGGCCGACGCCTACATTCGCAATCTAGGTTCTATATTTCAACGGGACGATTTCCGGCGCTTGCAGGCCCAAGGACCCCCCAACCCCATTCGGGGCGGGCTCCACCCGACGTGCTAAGTGCCCTTCCAGACAATAAAACGCCAAGCTTCGCATTTTGCTTCGGCAGGCATTGTCGGAACTCGCCAAACGGCCGCAAGTCGACCGTCATGAAAGTATGTCGCGGGCACATTCCCCGGGCATCGAAAGCAGAAGACCCATGAGCAACCAGTCCTCAAAGCGAGGAGAGGCAACTTCCGCAGTTCACGCGGGAGAGCTTCGACAGCAAGAAGCCAACGCGATCACCACCCCCATTTATCAGACCTCGACCTTTTGGTTCGAAAATTCGCAGCAAGTCATCGACTACCAGGAAGGCCGCACCGACCGCGAAGAATACGGTCGCTACGGGAACCCCACTTGGCGCGCAGTCGAGCGCAAGCTTTCAGAACTCGAGGGCGGCGAAGAGTCGGTTCTATTCGCGTCCGGAATGTGCGCGGCGACCACGACCTTTATGGCGCTGCTTCCGGTTGGAAGTCACCTGATCGTAACAAGCGACTGCTACCGACGAACACGCCAGTTCATCGACCAGTTTTTGAAGCGGATGGGCGTCGAGGTGTCGGTGATTGAACCCGGCAGCACACAAGCCTTCGCAGACGCAATCGTGCCGAATACCACGATGTTCTTTACCGAGTCGCCCACTAACCCGTACCTGCGCGTGGTAGACGTACCCGCCTGTGTCGAAGTGGCGAACAAGCACGGCGTCAAAGTTGTGATCGATTCTACCTTCGCGACGCCGGTGAATCACCGTCCGCTGCAAGACGGCGCACACCTGGTGCTCCACAGTGCGACGAAGTACTTGAGCGGACATAACGACCTGCTCGCCGGCACGTTGACGGGCGATTCAGACGTCGTCGATGTCGTGCGCAAAGCATTGGGTGTACTCGGTGGCATTATCGATAGCCACGGCGCGTGGCTCTTGTTGCGCGGGCTGAAGACGCTTGCAATTCGCATGCGGAGCCATAACGCCAACGGGCAGGCAGTCGCGGAATACCTCGAGAAGCACCCGAAGGTCCGCAAGGTTTGGTACCCGGGCCTCGCTTCGCACCCCGACCACGAAGTCGCCACGCGACAGATGCTCGGTTTCGGTGGCGTTGTCACCTTCGAAATCGAAACCGACCTTGACGGTGCGATTCGCTTTGTCGATGCGACCCGCATTCCCTACCAGGCTCCGAGCCTGGGCGGCGTAGAGTCGCTGATCGAGCTTCCGGTGACGATGTCTTTTTGGGACTACCCGAAGGAAGAGCGGCAGAAACTCGGGATCACCGACTCGCTGGTCCGGTTCGCGTGCGGGATCGAAGACCAGAACGATCTGATCGCCGACCTCGAACAAGCGCTCGAAAAAGTTTAGACCCCGTTTAGACGGCATTTAGACAAAGAAGCGAATGGCGATGACTTGATGTCTCAATTTGCAATTGGCCTCCATTACATCGCTGCCTACGTCGTGGCAGCCGGCGACGGTGATCGCTGTGGACTCAGCGAGTTACTCACGGCGATCGGAACACGTCGCCCCGAAGCCGACGCCGAACAGATCTTCGAATCGTGCGTCGCCGCATGCACGACCCTTGTGCAGAGCGAACACGTGCGACTCGAGATGACGCCCGCTTTCGCATCGCGCCCGGGCCGGGATGGGTATCTGACCGTCACAAGCGACCAAGTCGACGCGACATTGCGCAACCCCGTGTCTTGGGAGAGCCCGAAAGAATCGCAAGCGAGCTACTGGCTCGTTGCTACCGACACGGGCAAGGCGGCATACATCAGCGAGGAAGTGGTTTCGTTGTGAAGGCCTCGCGGCAAGACGGCCGTACGAGGGTGTGCGTTCGCCTCTTCGCAGTTTCACTCTCGCTGCTTTCGTTTGCATGTGCATCGCCGCTAAGAATGCCGCCCTTCGATACCCGTGGATACATCGCGCATTCGGATTCACTCGACGCTTCGGGTTACATTGGCTATCGCCAACTTCGTCGAGACGACTTCCTCGCCGCGCAACCGCCCGACTACGCGCTCATGCACGCCGAACGTCTCGGCGCACTGACGTGCGGCATAATCGTTTCCGACGGTGATTTCATCGTTCAGTACGAGACGAATCAAAAAACCGGCGACACTTGGTTGTGGATCAAAAATTCCTCGTACCGCGGGAAGATGGACCGCAACTGCTCCTGGTGGAATCCAGCACGGACCCTGATTCCCGAAGCGTACATCCTTGAGCACGAGCAAATTCACTTCGCGCTGCTCGAAAGCTACGCGAGCAAAATCAACAGTGAGATCGATGAACTCCGAATCCACGTGAGTTCAATTGACGAAGTGACGAAGGCCGCGAAAGACCACACCACGCGCTTACTGCAGCGCGGGCTCGATGACCTCGCAGAAGAAAGTCTCCGCTTCGACGCCGAGACGTCAGAGGCGGTCAATTCCGTCGCTCAACGGCGGTGGCTCCGTGACGTTGAAAATCGGCTCGCCGCCGAGCGGCATGTCGACGGAGAACAAAAAGACGGACGAGAAGAAGAACGACAAAAATTGAAAGACGAGCCACATCTCAACC
>JASDVE010000200.1:0-4565 GCA_041891195.1 Myxococcota bacterium
TCAATCTCCTGGGCAGGTTTGTCTTGCGACGTAGGCTCAAAGCGAATCGTCTTGTCCTTAATTTCGAGGACCCGGGTTTCGGGGTACAAGGAAACGCCGGCCTCACGAAGATCGTGCAACACACGCCAACGCCGTGGATGCGCCATCTCGAGCGCAAGCACCGCCCCTTCTTCGAAGACATGAACCTCGCGACCACGTTCCGCCATAAACTCGGCAAGTTCGGCGCCGACGAGCCCACCCCCGATGACGGCGATTCGTTTGCCCATTGGCATGTAGGCCTTCGACGCTTGACGAAGCTTCGACGGGCTGTTCGTGACGCCGGTAATGCGCCCAGCGCGCACGGCGAGCCGCGCCGTGAGCGAGAGTTGTGCCTCCGCCTCCGTTGCACCTTCGCCGGTCAACAAATCACGCAGGGTGTCGCCGTCGAAAACATGATCGCGGTCTGCACCGGGGATCTTTGACTTTTCGCGCCGCGGACCGACCGCAGCAAGCACGACGTCGGGAGCCAGTTCTTTGATGAACTCCGAGGTGACTTCAGTTTGCAATCTGATATCGACCGGAAGCTTCCCGATCCGCGTCTCGAGATAGTTGAGCAAGTTTTCGTTGGGCTCGTAGGCAAGGGCGGCAAAGCGAAGGGTCCCCCCCAGGCTCGCACTCTTTTCGCACAAAATGACCTCGTGTCCCCGCATCGCAGCGATACTGGCCGCTTCGAGTCCAGAGGGACCTCCTCCGACAACCAACACGCGCTTGGCGTTTGCCGTCTTTGACCGCAATAAATCCGCGTATTCGATCTCATTTGCTGCGGCCGGATTCACGGCGCATCGCACCTTCCGATCAAAGAAGGGCTGCGCGACACAGATGTAGCAGTAGATGCAGGGTCGAATTTCGTTCTGGCGACCTTCGGCCAGTTTTTTCGGCAAGTCTGGATCGGCCAAGAGCTTGCGCCCCATCGAAATGATGTCGACTTTGCCTTCTCCAATGATGCGATTGCCTTCGTCGGGCTCGATGCGCCCGGCGGTGATCACCGGAACCGATACGTGCTCTTTGATCTTGGCAGCGAAGTCCACGAAGCCCGCCATGTTATGCACGATCGGCGCCTTGGTAAAACCAGGGCCGAGCGGGTTTGCATACGCGCTGACGTGCACCGCGTCGACGCCTGCATCTTCGAGAAGCTCCGCCCGGCGGGCTGCGTCTTCGATGGTGATTCCGTCAGGCACGTCGAACTCAACCGCATCGATGCGTGCCCACAACGGAAAGTCTGGGCCTACTTTCTCTCGGCATGCTCGGATCACGTTGCACAACAGGCGCGAGCGATTCTCAACGCTGCCGCCATATTCGTCCTCACGGAAGTTCCAAGCAGGGGAGTGAAACTCGGAAAAGATGTAGCCATGCGCGCCGTGAATTTCCACGGCGTCAATGCCCGCTCGCTTCGCCCGCAGCGCGGCATCCGCAAAGTCTTCGGCAAGTTGTTCCAGATCGAGCGGGGTCGCCTCATGGATGACCGGTGTTTTGCCGCCTGCGGCTTGTGCCATCAAGCCCATTTCTTCGCGACTCAGGCTCAATGGTTCCGTCGACCTGGGTTGCGGCCGTGGTAGAGAAGGCATCAACAGCTCGCGACCCTGTTGCGTATCAAGACGTGCGACTTTACCGTGGTGAGCGAGCTGAATTGCAATTTTCGAGTCATAACGGTGAACAGCTTCGGCGAGTGCAGTGAGCCCCGGCAAGAACAAGTCGCTGGAGACACCGATTTCGTGCGCGGAATTCGCACCACGGGGATAACACGCCGCGGTATTTTCGCTGATCAACAACCCCGCTCCGCCCCGTGCACGTTCTTCGTAGTAGCGCAGTGTGGGCTCGCGGATGATCCCGTCGGCCTCGACAATTTCGACGCCCATGGGCGCCATCGCGATACGATTTCGCAACTCGAGTTTGCCAATCTTGGTGGGCGACATCAGATGCTTGAGCACGGCGTATCTCCTACTCCGGTTCGTTCGCGTCGGTCGAACGCGCGAGCGGTATTTCGGTTCCGAATGTGTAGCGCGACTTGATCGCGAACGAACTACTCGTCCCGCCCAAACGAGCTGTCAGACGGCAGCTGAATCTTCCGGTCGCGTCTGACAGACCGATCGGTCCAAGATTAAAATCGAACCCATGAGATTCTTCTCACGGACGTAAGAACGTTCGGCGCTGGTCCCGCGCGGAGTGAAGTGGCTCTGTTTCAGACGTCTTCGTTTCCAGGTCCACATGCCAAACTTTCGGCTCGTGCATGCCCTGATCAACGGTAAGCTCCCGCGCCATGACGGGACTTATTCGGACCACCATCAAAAACGGCATCGGAACACTTATCTTCGATCACGAAGCGAGACGCAACGCGATTACCGGAGAGATGTGGGACGCGATCCCTCCGGCCGTCGCAGAACTCGAAGCATCAGACGACGTGCGTGTTGTTGTCATGCGCGGTGCTGGCGAATTGGCCTTCGTTTCGGGTGCCGATATTTCTGAGTTTGAACAGAGCCGCATCGGTGCGACCGCTGCCGAATACGACAAGCGCAATGCGCGTGCGTTTTCTGCTCTCTCAAGCATGGCGAAGCCTCTGATTGCGTCGATCCATGGGTTTTGTATCGGCGGGGGTTGTGCGATCGCACTCATGGCAGACTTTCGTTACTGCGCCGACGACGGTGTCTTCGCGATACCCGCCGCAAAGCTTGGCCTGGGTTATCACGCGAGCGGTCTTGAAGCCTTGGTCGATGTCGTAGGTCAGGCCAAAGCCCGCGAGATGTTTTTCACAGCGCGCCGCTTCGACGCCGAGGGCGCACTCCAGGCGGGGTTGGTCAACCAAGTCATCGTCAAGGAAGAACTTGACGCATACGTGCTTCAAGTTGCGAAAGAAATCGCGTCGAATGCGCCGCTCACAATCGCGAGCGCAAAGCTTGTCCTCGGACAAATTCGCAACACGCACGACACACCGGGCGGCGAAGAGATCAAGACTTCGATTCGTACATGTTACGAGAGTGACGACTACGCCGAAGGCGTGCGGGCGTTTCTCGAAAAGCGATCTGCAAAGTTTACCGGCCGTTAGGGAGTCACCGCGCGACACACAACATCACAAAGACTTCGAGGAACCGCTGGTGCTGGATCACAAGGGCGCCGACATCCCGTACCAGGCTCGTATTGCATGCGTGCCTGTGGGTTTTTGAGTACCCAGTGTGTGAGCACCGCTCGCGTTTGAGCGAAAGCCACCGGCAACGCTTGCAGCCACATTTCGATCTGTCATACGCTCTGTCAGGGCGCGGCGCAGGAATGTAGATATCACCTGCTGCTGCGATATATATCGACACCTACTGCAGGGCTCCAAGGAGCGTATATGAACCAGGAACTCGATCGTTACCTTATCATTTCTTCAGACGGCCACGCGGGCTTACCCGCGGCACAGTATCGAGAATATGTAGACCCCGAATTCCGCGACGCCTTCGACGTCGCACTTCCGATTCAAATCGCTGCGACTGAAGCTGCCGCAAAGAGCTTTCTTGTAGACGACATCAACAAAGAATGGCGCGAAGGAAACGACTACGAACTGTCCGGCGCGTGGGATACCGATGCGCGGATCAAGGTCATGGATGGCGATGGCATTGCTGCCGAGGTTCTCTTTCCCGACGGTGTTACCGAAATGAATGCGCCGCCGTTTGGTGCTGGCTTTTCAATGGGCACTGAAGGGGTTACGAGTGAATTGCAGTGGGCCGGTTGCCGCGCGCACAACCGATGGCTCGCAGAATTCGTGAGCGCAGCACCGGAGCGTCGCATCGGCCTCGCATGCATCCCGGTTCTTTGGGATATTGAACTGGCAGTGGAAGGCGTGCGTTGGGCCAAAGACAACGGGCTCCGCGGCGTCGTATTGCCGCCAATGTGGGGACGCTTCGCCCCGTATCACGACGCTTGTTACGACCCTTTCTGGGAGGCGTGCCAAGAGCTCAACATGCCGATCCACTTCCATTCCGGGCCCTCGCCCATGAATGACTATTTCGGGCCGATGCCACCGCCCGAAGGATACGTACCAAACCAAGGTGCCGTTGGGATCTACATTACCGAGGTCGCAATGTGGCTTGCGCGCCCCTTGACCTTCATGCTTTGGGGCGGGGTTTTCGAGCGCTTCCCAAAACTCAAGGTTGCGTTGACCGAAGGGACGTCGGTTTGGGTTCCCGAATATCTCGAACTCCTCGAACAACGATATTCCGAAACACACTATTCAATGAAGCTCGGCGATTACCGCAGCCACCTATCGATGTCACCGGTCGACTACTTCAAGCGCAACGTCAAGATTGGAGCGTCTTGCATGCCGCGACGAGAAGCAGAACTACGTCACGGCACCGGAATCCCGCAGATCATGTGGGGCAGCGATTACCCGCATCCGGAAGGCGCGTGGCCCTTCACCCGGGAACAAGTTCACACGACAGTCCAGGGACTCCCGGAAGACGAAATCGGTTTAATGCTTGGCGGCAATGCGGCTGATTTTTATGACGTCGATGTCGAAAAACTGGCTCCCCTCGTGGCGAAGATCGGTCCGGAAA